>NZ_JBFAIR010000019.1:0-140561 GCF_040654815.1 Streptomyces sp. NPDC050619
ACCCGTGTCGAGCAGCGCACCGACTTCGACAAGCTGATCGTCGACGTCGAGACCAAGCAGGCCATGCGTCCGCGTGACGCCATGGCGTCGGCCGGTAAGACGCTGGTCGAGCTGTTCGGTCTGGCGCGTGAGCTCAACATCGACGCCGAGGGCATCGACATGGGTCCGTCCCCGACGGATGCCGCCCTCGCCGCCGATCTCGCCCTGCCGATCGAGGAGCTGGAGCTCACCGTTCGGTCGTACAACTGCCTCAAGCGTGAGGGCATCCACTCCGTGGGTGAGCTGGTCGCGCGCTCCGAGGCGGATCTGCTCGACATTCGCAACTTCGGTGCGAAGTCGATCGACGAGGTCAAGGCGAAGCTGGCCGGGATGGGTCTTGCGCTGAAGGACTCGCCTCCCGGGTTTGACCCGACCGCTGCGGCTGACGCGTTTGGCGCGGATGACGACGCGGACGCGGGGTTCGTTGAGACCGAGCAGTACTGATTGGCTGGGGTTTGGCCCCAGAGGATCGCAACGTGGAGACCGAGCAGTACTAAGAGCTCGGGCCACACGGTTCGATTTTGGGTGCGGGTGCGCTGTGCTTGATCGCGCAGTTCCCCGCGCCCCTTCCGGACGACGCCCCTTCGGGGCTGTCGTCCGGATCTCCGACAAGCGACCGCTTGCTCGGATACTGCCCCCGGTACCTGATACGGCCGGGGCAGACACCTAGGAGAAAGATCATGCCGAAGCCCGCCAAGGGTGCCCGTCTGGGCGGCAGTGCCGCGCACGAGAAGATGCTGCTCGCGAACCTTGCGAAGTCGCTTTTCGAGCACGGTCGTATCACCACCACCGAGGCGAAGGCCCGCCGTCTGCGGCCGTACGCCGAGCGTCTGGTCACCAAGGCGAAGAAGGGCGACCTTCACAACCGCCGTCAGGTGCTCCAGGTGATCACGGACAAGAGCATCGTGCACACGCTCTTCACCGAGATCGGCCCGCGCTACGAGAACCGTCCGGGTGGCTACACCCGGATCACCAAGATCGGTAACCGCCGTGGCGACAACGCGCCCATGGCTGTCATCGAGCTGGTCGAGGCGCTGACGGTCGCGCAGCAGGCCACGGGTGAGGCCGAGGCCGCCACCCAGCGTGCCGCCAAGGACGCCGAGGCCGCCACCGAGGCCAAGGCTGAGGAGACCAAGGTCGACGTGACCAAGGCCGACGAGGTCGAGGACGCGGCTCCGGCCGAGGAGTCGAAGGACGCCTGAGGTTGAACCTCGCGTGAGCGGGTCCGCCCCTTGCGGGGCGGGCCCGTTCTTGCGTGTTGAGAGGATCTAGGGGTGAGTGACGAAGTACAGCCCGGGTTCGTACGGGTGCGGATGGGTCTCTCGTACGACGGGACCGCGTTCTCCGGGTGGGCCAAGCAGGCCGGGGGACGGCGGACCGTGCAGGGGGAGATCGAGGACGCTCTGCGGACCGTGACGCGGTCCGGGGACACGACGTACGAGCTGACCGTGGCCGGGCGGACGGATGCCGGGGTGCACGCGCGGGGGCAGGTGGCGCACGTCGATCTGCCGGAGGGGCTCTGGGCCGAGCACCGGGAGAAGCTGCTCAAGCGGCTTGCCGGGCGGCTTTCCAAGGATGTGCGGGTGTGGTCCCTCACCGAGGCTCCCGCCGGATTCAACGCCCGCTTCTCGGCGATCTGGCGGCGCTATGCCTACCGCGTCACCGACAACCCCGGCGGGGTGGATCCGCTGCTGCGCAACCACGTCCTCTGGCACGACTGGCCGCTCGACGTCGACGCCATGAACGAGGCGGCGCGAGGGCTTCTCGGCGAGCACGACTTCGCCGCCTACTGCAAGAAGCGGGACGGCGCGACCACCATCCGTACGCTCCAGGAGCTGAGTCTGCGGCGGGACGAGGACGGGATCATCACCGCCACGGTCCGGGCCGACGCCTTCTGCCACAACATGGTGCGCTCGCTCATCGGGGCGCTGCTGTTCGTGGGGGACGGGCATCGGGGCCCCGACTGGCCGGGCAAGGTGCTCGCGGCCGGCATACGGGATTCGGCCGTGCATGTCGTACGGCCGCACGGGCTGACGTTGGAAGAGGTCGGTTACCCGGCCGACGAGCTGCTGGCCGCGCGGAACAAGGAGGCGCGGAACAGGCGGTCGCTGCCCGGGGTCGGGTGCTGCTGAGCGGGCTCCGTGCCGTTCTCAGTCGTCGGCCCAGCTGGTGACGAGTCCGGTGAGGGCCTTCTCGGTGGCGTCGGCGTCCGCTCCGTCGCCCCGTGCGCTGGGGGCGAGTTCCACGTGGACGAACTTCGCGTGCCGGCGCTCGGCGGACTTGCCCTGGACGTTCGTGACGCCCTCCAGCGGGCACCGCGCCGACCAGCTGCGGCACACCCGTAGCCCGTCGGCCTCCAGGCTGTCGGCCAGGGCGGTGGTCTCGGCGAGCGCGCGCCGCGCCGCCCCGGTGGAGACCACGGCCTCGTACGGGCGGTCCGGCCCCTTGGCGAAGCCGTGCAACTGGACGCCGGGCACGCCGCGTTTCTGGAGCTCCACGACGATGGCGTGGAAGACGCTGTCCTCGCGATGGGCGACGTCCGCGGAGTTGTCCCGGCCCGCGCGGCGGTGGGCGCCGGCCAGGACCAGTGAGCCGCCGGGGGCGTCCTCCAGCAGTCGTACGCCCAGGAGTTCGGTGTCCCGGTCGGCCACGGGGTGCGGGATCTGCGCGTTCCAGCGGACGGCGGAGTCCGCGTTCAGATAGAGGCGGCCCCAGTGCTCGCCCTCGCCGGATCGGGTGGCGGCGATCTCGTCGTAGCGGCGGCCGGAGGCGGCGTCGGTCAGGCGGGTGACTCCGAAGCCGACGGAGGCGAGCAGTCGCTCCGCCTTCGTCGCGTCCCCCTCCAGGAGGTGTCCGACGCCTTCGGCCAGTCGCGCGCGTTCCTTGTCGCTCGGCGGCGTGTAGTCGCCGTCGGGTCGGAAGTCGGCCGTATACGCGAGGATGCGGTGTCGCACGTTCGCCAGCTCCCTCGCATGCGGAGTCGCTCCGTCCGTTGCCTCGTCGGGAGCCTGGCAGCCGAACAGCGCCAGTACGAGCCCGACTTGAGCCAGTATGCGAACGAAATGTGATTGTCTTGTGACGGTAATGGCCATGGCTCTTGTGTGGCTTGTGTGAATATGACGCGGTGACATATCGCAATTCTCTCCGGAGAGGTCGCTTGGCGGCTGCGGCGGTGGCGATTGCCGCCCTGACTGCCGCGTGTGCCTCCGGGGCATCGGCGTCGAAGGTGAAACCGGGCGGGCGCTCCTTCACCGTCGCCGCCGCCGGTGACGTACTGATCCATCCCGAACTGGTCGACCAGGCGGCCAAGGACGCCAAGGAGACCGGCGAGGGGGAGTCCGGGCTGGACTTCGGCCCGATGCTTGCCGGGGTGAAGCCGGTCATCAGCAAGGCAGACCTGGCGATCTGTCACATGGAGACGCCGGTCGGGACGCCCAAGGGCCCCTTCGAGGGCTATCCGGAGTTCCTTGTCCCGCCGCAGATCCTGACGACGCTCAAGGACGTGGGATACGACACCTGCTCGACGGCCTCCAATCACACCTACGACCACGGACTGACGGCCGTACGGCGCTCGTTGGACGCCATGGACAAGGCCGGCCTCGGACACACCGGCTCCGCGCGGACGCCCGAGGAAGCGGAACGGATCAACATCCGTGACGTCAACGGGGTCAAGGTCGCCCATCTCTCCTACTCCTGGGAGTCGTTCCTCAACCCGACGCCCGAGAAGGAGAAATGGGCGTTCAACCGGCTCGGCACGGACGCGATCAAGCAGGCCGAGGCCCGGGCACGGAAGGAGGGCGCCGAGGTGGTGATCCTCTCGGTCCACTGGGGGCTGGAGCACTACAACGAACCGAGCGTCCCGCAGTTGCGGTTGGCGGAACGGCTGACGAGGGAGACGGGGGTCGACCTGGTGATCGGGCATCACTCCCACGTGGTGCAGCCGATCCAGAAGGTGAACGGCACCTGGGTCGCCTACAGCCTCGGCAACCAGGTCGCCCGCCACTCCTCGCCCACCGGGCTCACCGAGGAGGGGGCGATCGGCTGGTTCGAGTTCCGGGAGACGACCGGCGGATGGGACGTCCGGGCCCGCTACGCCACGACGCTGGTGGACATCCCGCCCGAGGTGGAGGAGGGCGAGAAGCTGCCCCAGGGCGCGGTGGCGGACTACCGGGTGGTGGACGTGCGGCGCGCCGTGCGGGATCCGGACGGTCTCTCGTCGGAGCGGCTGGCCCGCTATCGGCTGGCGGCGGACCGGACGCGTGGATTCCTCTACAACCGCGGGGCTTTTGGCGGCGACGGTCTGGAAGAGCTCTCGCTGGAGCGTGACTAGCGCCACAGCACATCTGGGGCGAGGGGCCACAACCCCGGCGCTCTCCAAGAGTCTGTTACATGACGGCCCGTCATGCCCGCGTAAAGCGGGCCTCTTCGCGGTCGCCGTCTACTCGTGTAGAGGTCGGAGGAGACCACCGGTGACATCCAAGCGTGCCGCGCGCCCCGGGAGGGGAGGGCGGCGGCGTAGCCGCAGACGAGCGGACATGCCGCTGTTGGGCGGCATCCGCCCCCCGATCGCCCTGCTGTGCGTGCTGGTGCTCGCCCTTGCCGGCCTCACCGCCCAGGTGCTCGGCCCCGCCGGTGAGCCGGTCGTGCCGGAGGCCGTGCTGTCCTCGCAGCAGCACTTCGCGGAGGATGGCGCCATCGCGCTGCGGGCCTCGATCGACGAGCGGGTCACCGACCTCGACCGCACCGCGACCGCGCTGAACGCGGGGTCACCGGTCGAGCCCGAGCGCGTCCTGTCCGACCTGGGGAAGACCTACCAGAAGTGGACGGGCACCACGGTCCTGGACCTGGAGAGCGGGAAGGTGCTCGCCGCCAGGGGAGAAACGATCCCGCTCGCCTGGCTGGACAAGGACGTCCTCACCGGGGACCAGGCCCTGAAGCCCCGCATGGTGCGGCTGGAGACCGGCGACGTACGCCTGATGACCATGGCGGTCCTCGACTGGAAGGACCGTCCGCAGCAGTTGCTGATCGCGTCCAACAGCCTGTCCGTGCCCGCCGTCACCCTGGGGCCGTTCCGTTCCATGGCGGTCGTGGCCACCGGCGGGGAGGCCCTCGCCACGGCCGGCTTCGAGCAGTCCGAGGCGCTCAACTCGGACCAGGAGCGCGATGAGCTGACCTTCCTCCAGAAGCAGATGTCCCGGCTGTCCGCCCAGGCGGCCGAGAAGACCGAGCAGGACCCCGTCAGCGCCAGAGAACCCGGCTCCCGCGGCTACCCCGGAGTCAGCGGAACCCTGCTGGGCGGGAGCTACAACGGCCGTATCATCACGGCCGGTTACGCCTCTCTCGCCTCCGCCGACCCGGAGGACGAGCAGAGCGTCGGCGCGGGGCTCGGTCTCACGGTGGTGGCGCTGCTGCCCGTGGTCCAGGAGCAAGCCGTCGACGCGGGCCGGGAGTTGTTCGGGCTGCTGGCGGCCGGGGCCCTCGTGGTGCTCGGTCTGCTCGCGGCGGCCGTGCTCTGGGCGACCGTGCAGCGACCGCTGCTGCGGCTGTTTCTGGAGTCCCGCCGGCTGGCCAGGGGGGATCTGACCCGGCCGGTGGCCGTGCCCCGCTGGGGCGAGGCCGCGCGCATCGGCTCCGCCCTGGAGCAACTGCGGGTGCAGCTAGTGCCCCGGCAGGCAACGTTCGCCCCGTCGCGACGCCCGGCACGCGCCCCCACCCTCGAACCGGCTTCGCCCGGCTCGGGCGGGGGGACCCCCTTCGCCGCACCGGCCGAAAGCCCAAGTACATCCGGTACGAGGACTTCCGGCCGGCACGCCGAGAGCACGCACCGGACGCCGCTCCTTAACGGGCAAACGTTGCCTGCCGGGGCACTAGGCGCCGGGGGCGACGACCCCGCCGACCGCCGGCGCTCGAAGGGACGGTTCGGGGTGCGCGGTCCGCTCGCGCTGACGGCCGTACTGCTGTTGCTGTGGTGCGTGCCGGTCGGCTTCCTGCTCAACCGCACGGACGACTCGGTCAGCGTCCCCGCCTCCATGGTCAACGACCAGCGCGACCGCACCGACCTGGTCGCCGACCGCGTGCGCAGGGCGCTCAACGAGGCACAGGCCGACCTCGTCTCTACCTCCCGGCTCATCGAGGGCAAGGACGCCGACGCCACCCGGAGCCTGCTGGAGGAGACCCTGCGCGAGCACAGCCGGTACGGGGCGCTGTACGTCGTCGGCGAGGACGGCGAGGTCGTCGCGCGTGCGGGGGACGAGCCGAACGCCGGCTGGAGCCGTGACGAGGACCTCCCGCTCGTCCGCCTGTCGGGCAAGGGCGAGAAGAAGCCGGTGATCCAGGTCGGGGCGTCCATGCCGGGTGACGCGGGCGATGAGGGTGGCAAGGGTGACGAGAAGGCGGCCCTGGTCGGCGAGGTCCGGGTGGAGTTCCTCAACTCCCTGCTGAACCGGCCCGGGCTCGGCGAGGTCCGCGTGGTGGACTCCGAGGCACGGACCGTCGCAGCCAGTGACGGCTTCCTGGCCTTCGAGAAGCTGCCCCGCGACAGCCTCACCGACCTGGTCAGGGCCGGCGGCCTCCAGGTCGGCGCCGGTCCGGTGGAGAACGGCCTGCTGATCCGCGCGGGGCGCGGGGTCACCGTCGCCGCGGCGGCCCCCTTCTCCGGCGGCGGTGTGGCGGCCGACATCGGCTGGACGGTGGTCAGCTGGCAGAACGCCAAGGACTTCGAGATCGCCGTGTACCAGCTCGAGGACCGCAGCGTGCTGGCCGGGCTGCTCGGTCTGGCCCTGATCGTCGTCTGCCTGGGCTGGGTGCTCCTGGTCGTGGCCCGGCCGCTGCGCACCCTCGCGGCCGGCGCCGAGAAGCTGGCGGACGGCGACCTCAAGACCGTGCTGTATCCCCGCTACCAGGACGAGGTGGGCGCCGTCGTACGCAGTCTCGAACTGCTCCGGCAGCAGTTGCAGGCCCGTAGGCACAACCAGGCGCGTCGGCAGGCCGAGCCGTCGCCCGGCCCGTCGGCCGTCGCGCGAGGAAGGTGACCCGCTGTGCTCTATCTGTACTTCGTGCTGCTGGCGGGCGGTGTGCTGCTGCTGGCGGCGGGCATCGTGGAACAGCGCCGGCACTTCGCCAGTCTGCACAGCATCCCGTCGCGGGTGCTCGTCAACGGCATCCGCGGCAAGTCCTCCATCACCCGGCTGTGCGCGGGCGCCCTGCGCGGCGGTGACCTGGTCACCGTGGCGAAGACGACCGGCACGGCCGCGCGGTTCATCCACCCCGACGCGACCGAGGAACCGGTCTACCGCAAGTTCGGGATCGCCAACGTGGTGGAGCAGATCGGCATCGTCCGCCGGGCCGCCACCTACCGGCCCGACGCGCTGGTCATCGAGTGCATGGCCGTCATGCCGGCCCTCCAGGAGGTGAACCAGAGCAAGCTGATCCGCTCCACGATCGGCGTGCTGTGCAACGTGCGCGAGGACCACCTTGCCGAGATGGGCCCCACCCTGGACGACGTGGCCCGCTCGCTGTGCCGCTCGATGCCTCAGGACGGCATCTGCGTCACCGCCGAGAAGGAGCGCTTCGACATCCTCCAGGAGGAGGCGGACGCCCGTAACTGCCAGTTGATCTACGCGGACCCCGAGACGGTCTCCGACGAGGAACTGCGCGGCTTCAGCTGGTTCACCTTCAAGGAGAACGTCGCGATCGCGCTGACCGTGGCGGAGCTGCTCGGGGTGGAACGCCAGGTCGCCCTCCAGGGGATGTACGACGCCCCGCCGGACCCTGGCGTGCTCTCCGTGGAGCGCTACGAGGCGCCCGAGGGCAAGCGGCTCGCCTTCGCCAACGTCTTCGCGGCGAACGACCCCGAGTCGACGCTGATGAACATCAACCAGCTGCTCGACCTCGGAGCCATCCACCGGCCGCTGAACGTCGTGATCAACTGCCGGCCGGACCGGGTCGAGCGCAACGGTCAGATGGGCGAGATCATCCCCGACCTCCAGCCGGACAACGTCTTCGTCATCGGGCACCCCGCCAAGAGCGCGATCGACGCCATCCCCGCCGAGTGGCGCGACCGGGCGATCGACCTGGGCGGTGAGCGGCGCTCGGCCGAGGAGTTCATGCCGACGCTGCTCGGCCACCTCTCCGCCGACTCGTCCCTCGTCGCCATCGGCAACATCCACGGCCAGGGCGAGGAGTTGCTGGAGTACCTGGCCGAACTCCCGGCGGACGAGAGTGTTCCCGCGGACGCCGAGCAGCCCCCGGCCGCCGCACCGCCGGCCCAGCCGCCGCGCTTGGACCCCTACGCCCCGTACCCCATGGCCTACGAGGAGCGCTACCAGGCCTCGCAGACCCAGGAGATCCCGGTGATCCGCATTCCGGCGCAGCAGCAGGGGGTGTACGCGGGACCTGGGCAGCAGGGGGCGTACGCCGAGTCCGGCCGGCAGCAAGGGTCGTACGCGGGACCCGGCCGGCAGGCAGGGCAGCAGTACGGGGGCGGCCGGGGCCGGCAGCAGGGGGCGTACGAGGGCGGCCCGGGGCGTCAGCAGGGGCCGTACGCCAGCGGCCCGGCCCGTCGGCAGGGGCCGCACGCCGGAGGTCCCGGTCAGGAGCCGGGCACGTACGCGGGCCAGGGCCAGGGCTCGGGCTCGGGTCCGGAGACGTACGCCGGAGGTCCCGGCCAGGACCCGGAGACGTACGCCGGACCGGGCAGACAGCCCGAGGCGTACGCCGATCCCGGCCAGGAGACATGGCCGTACACCGACGACCCCTACGGCGGTGGGCAGCAGCATCCGCACCCCTGACCGCTGGGGGCGGCGGTCGGTGGCGCCCAGCCCCGTCTGCCGTCGCCGACCGCCTCGCACCACGACCCGCACCCGTGCCCGGAGATCCCGTTGACCACCGCCGCCCTGACCCCTGAGATGGCCGCCCTCGGCATCGCCATCGGCCTCTTCTTCTCGTTGCTGTGCTACCTGACCACCAACCTGTCGCCCGGCGGGATGATCACGCCGGGCTGGCTCGCCCTGACGCTCATCGAGGACCTCCAGCGGGCGGCCATGGTGGTCGGTGTCACCGCCCTGACCTACGCGGGCACCAAGGTCATGCAGCGGCTGGTGATCCTCTACGGCAAGCGGCTGTTCGCCGCGGTGGTCCTGCTGGGCGTGCTGCTCCAGGCCACGGTGATGATCGTGCTCTCGCTCGAATTCCCCCTGCTGTACGGCAACCAGACGCTCGGCTTCATCGTGCCCGGGCTGATCGCGTACCAGATGGTGCGCCAGCCGAAGGGGCCCACGCTGCTGGCAACCGGCACGGTGTCGCTCATGGCCTACATCGTCGTCGCCGCCGGACTTCTGCTCGGCGTCATGCCCACCGTCTGATCCGCCGTCCGAGAACCGAGGAGAAAACATGGCAGGCAAGAAGAAGTCGCGTCCGGTCGTCTCGGCCCTCGTGGTGCTGACGCTCGTGGGGGCGTCCGGTTACCTCACCGTGGAGCTTCGCAAGCAGGACGAGCGGGGCGTCACGGAGATCACCAACGTCGGAGTGCTGGACGGCTCCGATGGCCCGACCAAGGGAACGGACAAGGGCGAACAGAGCTGGTCCCGGCTGGAGAACCCGGCGCGCTCCGTGCTGCGCGGGGCCGACCGCCAGGTCAAGGCCGTGTTCACCGACGGGGCGCGCACCGCGACCCTGACCGGCCCCGCGCGCACGTTCGCGGAGCCGTCGTCGACCGGTTCCGAGGTCTCCACGACGGACTGGGCCCGCCTCATGCCCGAACCCTGGACGGAGGGCGCGGAGCAGGAGAAGTGGTTCAAGGACTGGTACGCCGAGTACGAGGGCAGCAAGGAGGACGACCTCTTCGCCTTCGCCTCCCAGTACACGGCGGGCGCCAAGGAGAAGAAGGACGAGCAGGGCGTCGTCTACGCCGGTGACGCCAACTTCGGCCCCCTGAACACGACCGGGGCCGAGGACGGCGACCTGCGCCTGGAGCAGTCCGACTTCTACGACTACCTCGGCATCCCCTATCCCTTCCGGGACGGTGCGACCGGGACGCCGGAGAGCGCCCGCGCCCGGTCGGTGGACTGCTCGGGATACATCCGCATGGTGTTCGGCTACCGCGCGCGCTACCCGCTGATGTCCGCGGACGGCTCGGGCGACGGTCTGCCGCGCACGGCCAACGGCATGGCCCGCTCGAAGGAGGGCGTCGACGTCCTGCCGCTGACCGGCCTCGCGGCCAAGGACCGGCCGTCCGGCATCGACCAGTTGCAGCCCGGGGACCTCGTCTTCTTCAAGCTCGACACCCGGACGGGCCAGCGACTGGACCACGTGGGCATGGTGCTCGGCTACGACACCGAGGGCCACCTGGTCTTCATCTCCAGCCGCGAGGAGGTCAACGGCCCCACCATCGGCGACATCGGCGGGGCCTCCCGCCTGGACGGCAACGGCTACTACGCGAAGACGCTGCGCAGCGCCAAGCGGCTGTGAGCCGGGCGCCGCTCGCGGTGCGTCCGGCTATTCGCTCTATTCGCCCGCCGCGGCCGACGCCTGGGCCTCGCCGCGGCGGCGGATCTGGCGGAACGTGAACTCGGCCAGGTCGTCGCCGGTGGAGAAGACCGCCGTGTCCTTCGTCGTCACGTCCTTGCCGGTGGTGAAGCCGGCGATGGTGAAGTAGGCGTAACGGCCGTACGAGTTGGTGGTCGAGCGGCACACGGCGCCGTTGCAGAAGCCCTTGACGCCCTTGCCGGACAGCGAGGTGACGATGCTCTTGCTGTCGGACTGGCCCTTCGCCCTGGTCGCCGCCGCCTCGGTGTCGAAGACCGCCACGCCGACCGTGACCGCGACGGCGTCCTTGGTGTAGGTGACGCGCATCAGGCGGGTGCAGCCGTTGTCGGTGAGGACCTTCTTGAGGGTGCCCTCGGCCGCCGCCGCGCAGCTCCTGGTGTCGGCCGTCGGGCCCTTCTTGTACACCGTCTCGCCCATGGTCAGCTGCGTGCCCGGGAAGAGGATGTCCGTGCTCATCGGGGCGGTGTCCTTGCCCTTGCTGGCGACGAAGTCCTTCGGGTCCAGCGGGGGCGGGGCGCTGGTCGGCGCGAACGACGGGGCCGCGCTGCCGGAGCCGCTCGGGATGTTCGCGGCGGAGGGGAGCTGGTTGGTCGGGCTGTTCGAGGCCTCGTCGCTGCCGTTCGCGGACACCACGGCCATGGCCACGGCCGTGCCTATCGCGATCGTGGCGAGCGCGCCGCCGCCGATGAACAGCAGACGGCGCCGTTTGTTGCGCGTCTCGGACGCCTCGGCGAGCGCGGCCCAGTCCGGGGTCCGGTCGGTGCCGTCGCTGTCCCACGGCTGCTGGGAATGCGGTTTCCAGGGATCCCACTGGGACTGGGGTCCCTGCTGCTGCCCAAAGCTCATGGGCCGCATCTTAGACGGGGCCCCAACCCTCCAGGGGTGTGCCGGTCCGTCTCAAGAGGCTCTGGGGCACCTGGCGTTCGGTCGATGCGCGAGGGCAAAAGCGACATCTCCGGGTGGTTGGTGCGAAGGGCGAGCCGGCGTCTGTGGGTGGTGCCGGCGGCCGTACTGGGGGCGGCCATGGCGCGCACGGCACGGCTGACCTCGGACGGCGGGATGGACAACGCGCTCGTCGTGCGGGCCGCGCGCACCTGGCCGGTCGGCGGCTCGCCGTATGACGATCCACACTTCCGCTGTTTTCCGAGCGCGGTCCCGGCGGCGGTCCCGGATCACGGCCCTGGCGGCCGGCTTCGCACCCTTTGCGCATCTGGTCCTGCTGGCGAACTGGACGGCGCCCCCGCTGGCGCTGCTGTTCCTCTTCTCCTCTTTTTCGGTCGCCCGCAGCCCCTGGTTCTGGCTCGCTCTGGTGCCCCAGGTGCCAAGGCTGACCTGGCCCTATACGGAAGCGGTGCGGCTCAGGGCGTTCAAGGGCGCCTTCACGCTGTGTGTGCCGGTTGTCACGGTGGCGGATACGGCCGTCCGGCACGGGTGGGCGGAAGGGCGCCGGGGTCCCGTAGACTCGGCTGGGACAACGGCAGTGACCTCGTTTTGACCCGTCTGGGCCAGCGCGGGTATCCTGCATGTTCGTTGTGTATTGGCTTGCTCATTCTCACGGGACGGGCCCTTACACCGGTCCACCGGGCCGATGACCAGCGACCCACGTACGCGGTATGCGTCGCCGCAGTGCGGTCCAGGCTGTCGTGATCGTTTCGGTGACCTTGTTTAGGACCATTCACTCGAAGCGAAGGCTACGAACCGTGCGTACGTACAGCCCCAAGCCCGGCGATGTGACGCGCCAGTGGCACGTCATCGACGCTCAGGACATCGTCCTGGGTCGTCTCGCCACCACCGCCGCCACCCTTCTGCGGGGCAAGCACAAGCCGATCTACGCACCCCACGTCGACACCGGTGACTTCGTCGTCATCATCAACGCCGACAAGGTGCACCTCTCCGGCAACAAGCGGACCCAGAAGATGGCGTACCGCCACTCGGGCTACCCGGGTGGTCTGCGCTCCGTCCGTTACGACGAGCTGCTCGACAAGAACCCCGAGAAGGCCATCGAGAAGGCCGTCAAGGGCATGCTCCCCAAGAACACTCTGGGCCGTCAGATGCTCTCGAAGCTGAAGGTCTACAAGGGTGACACGCACCCGCACGCTGCTCAGCAGCCGGTGCCGTTCGAGATCACCCAGGTCGCGCAGTAAGTCCGGCCACCCCCTAAGACTGAAGAGAATCTGAGGAGAATCGTGGCCGAGACCACCGTCGAGACGCCCGTCGAGGGCGAAGAGATCGTCGACATCGACAGCTACACCACCGAGTCCGAGGTCCCCGTCGAGGGCGAGTACACCTCGGAGTCGCTGGCGTCCCGCTTCGGCGAGCCGCAGCCGGCCGCCGGCCTGGGCCGTCGCAAGAACGCCATCGCCCGCGTCCGGATCGTTCCGGGCTCCGGCAAGTGGAAGATCAACGGTCGCACCCTTGAGGACTACTTCCCCAACAAGGTGCACCAGCAGGAAGTCAACGAGCCCTTCAAGGTGCTCGAGCTCGAAGGCCGCTACGACGTCATCGCCCGCATCTCCGGTGGCGGTGTCTCCGGTCAGGCCGGCGCGCTCCGTCTCGGTGTCGCCCGCGCGCTGAACGAGGCCGACGTGGACAACAACCGCGGCGCCCTCAAGAAGGCCGGCTTCCTCAAGCGCGACGACCGTGCGGTCGAGCGCAAGAAGGCCGGTCTGAAGAAGGCCCGCAAGGCCCCGCAGTACAGCAAGCGCTAAGCCTCGCTGCCTGCTCGTAGGTACTCCGAACGCCCCGGCGGCACGCCACAGTGCCGTCGGGGCGTTCGTTTTCCACGTACGTCTGGGCATATAACGACACAAGACGCTCAACGGCTTGTGCGATCGGATGTTCAGGCATGGAATGCCTGGGATGCGGGAGCCGCCCGGTACGCCTCCAGCGCACCGGCACCGCTTCCAGGACCGACGTTTCCTCAGGAGGACAAGTGGGACGACTCTTCGGCACGGACGGCGTGCGCGGTGTCGCCAACGCGGATCTGACGGCCGAGATGGCGCTCGGCCTCTCCGTCGCCGCGGCGCACGTACTCGCCGAGGCGGGCACCTTCGAGGGTCACCGGCCGGTGGCGGTGGTCGGGCGGGACCCGCGTGCGTCCGGGGAGTTCCTGGAGGCCGCGGTGGTCGCGGGCCTCGCCAGCGCGGGCGTGGACGTCCTGCGGGTGGGCGTGCTGCCGACGCCCGCGGTCGCGTACCTGACGGCCGCGCTGAGTGCCGACCTCGGCGTGATGCTGTCGGCCAGCCACAACGCCATGCCGGACAACGGCATCAAGTTCCTCGCACGCGGCGGGCACAAGCTCGACGACGAGCTGGAGGAGCGCATCGAGGCCGTCTACGAGGAGCACCGCACCGGCGAACCCTGGGAACGGCCGACGGGCGCGGGCGTGGGGCGCGTGCGTGAGTACGAGGAAGGGTTCGAGAAGTACGTCACCCATCTCGTCGGCGTACTGCCGAACCGGCTGGACGGTCTGAAGATCGTGTTGGACGAGGCGCACGGCGCGGCCGCGCGGGTCTCGCCCGAGGCGTTCACCCGGGCCGGGGCCGAGGTCGTCACGATCGGGGCCGAGCCGAACGGGCTCAACATCAACGACGGCTGCGGCTCCACCCACCTCGGTCCGCTGAAGGCCGCGGTCCTCGAGCACGGCGCCGACTTCGGCATCGCGCACGACGGTGACGCGGACCGCTGCCTCGCCGTCGACCACACCGGCGAGGAGGTGGACGGCGACCAGATCATGGCCGTCATCGCGCTGGCGATGCGGGAGCGTTCCGCACTGCGCTCCGACACCGTTGTCGCGACTGTCATGTCCAACCTCGGGTTCAAGCTGGCGCTGGAGCGGGAGGGGCTCAAGCTCATCCAGACGGCGGTCGGGGACCGGTATGTGCTGGAGGAGATGAAGGAGCACGGGTACGCGCTCGGCGGGGAGCAGTCCGGGCACGTGATCATCCTCGACCACGCGACGACCGGGGACGGCACGCTGACGGGGCTCTTGCTGGCCGCGCGGGTCGCGGAGACCGGGCGGTCGCTGAGGGACCTGGCTACTGTGATGGAGCGGTTGCCGCAGGTGCTGATCAACGTGCCTGATGTGGATCGGTCCCGGGTGGGTTCGTCCACGGAGCTGGCGACGGCTGTCGCCGATGCCGAGCGCGAACTCGGTGCGACCGGGCGGGTGTTGTTGCGGCCGTCGGGGACCGAGCCGTTGGTCCGGGTGATGGTCGAGGCGGCTGATATCGATCAGGCTCGGTCGGTGGCGGGGCGGCTGGCGGACGCGGTGAAGTCGGCGCTTGGCTGACGGTCGGTGTTCGGCTAACGGAGTTTCGATGCCTTCGCCGTACGTTCGCGTTGGCTGGCCCAGAGCCACTTCTGGGCCAGCAGGGTGAGTGTGCCGGCGAGGATGATGCCGAGCAGGTTGAGCAGCAGCTGCTGCGTCGAACGTACGGTCTGGTTGGTGTCGCCGTAGATCAGGGCGACGGCTGCGTTGGCGGCGGCCGGGACGGTCGTGACCGAGATGGCGACTCCCACCAGGGCGCCCGACTTGGCGGAGGTCAGGGAGAGGGTGCCGGCGGCTCCCGCGAGCACCGCCACGACGAACGAGAACCAGTCCGGGGCGTAGATGAAGCTGGTGTTGGGGCGGTCGGCCTCCAACTGGGCCTCGGTGAACAGGCCGACGGCGTCCATGAAGAGGCTGAATCCGACGGTCACCGCCATCGCTGCCGCAAAGCCCACCAGCAGGGCGATGAGGGAGCGCAGGGCCAGACGGGGCGCACGCTGCACCATCGCCGTGCAGATGCCCGCGAGCGGGCCGAACTCCGGGCCCACCGCCATCGCGCCGACGATCAGGATCGCGTTGTCGAGGACCACACCGCAGGCCGCGATCATCGTGGCCAGGGTGATGAAGGCGATGTAGGTGATGGAGAGGGTCGACTCCTCGTGGGTCGCGTCGGTCAGGTGCTCCCACAGGACCGCGTCCGCGCCCTCACCGGGTGCGTCCTCCTCCGCCTTGTCGGCGCGCTTGGACAGCGACAGGTCGATGTTCTCGACGGCGATGGAGCCGGTGTCGTCGAGGCCCAACCTCTGTAGGGCGCTGAGGAGTTCGTCACCCGCCTCGCGTGCGACGTCGCACATCACCACGTCCCCGGCCGGATTGCGGGCGGCGCTCGGCAGCACGACGAGGTGGGTGGCGCCGACCGTCGAGTCGATCAGGCGGACCACGGCGTCGGTCTGGTCGGACGGCGTGATCAGGCGCAGGTGCAGCATGACGGCAGACTAACGGCAGGCTGTCGGTCACAGCTTGCCGGTCACAGCTTGCGCAGGCTCAGGCGCTGGACCTTGTGATCGGGGCCCTTGCGGATGATGAGCGTGGCGCGGCCGCGGGTGGGGGCCACGTTCTCGATCAGGTTGAGCTTGTTGATGGTGCGCCAGGTCGTGCGGGCGTAGTCGAGCGCCTCTTCCTCGGACACCTGTGTGTACTTGCGGAAGTACGAGGACGGGTCCTGGAAGGCGGTCGCGCGCAGCTTCTTGAAGCGGTTGAGGTACCAGCCCTCGATGTCCTCGGGGCGGGCGTCGACGTACACACTGAAGTCGAAGTAGTCGGCGAGGCCGACCCGGGTGCGGCCGTCATTGCCGGGCAGGGCGGGCTGGAGGACGTTCAGGCCCTCGACGATCAGGATGTCGGGGCGCCGGACCGTGAGCCGCTGGTCGGGGATGATGTCGTAGATGAGGTGGGAGTAGACCGGGGCCGTCACCTCGTCCTTGCCCGCCTTGATGTCGGCGACGAAGCGGGTCAGCGCGCGGCGGTCGTAGGACTCGGGGAAACCTTTCCGCGACATCAGGCCGCGGGCCTCCAACTCCTTGGTGGGGAGCAGGAATCCGTCGGTGGTGACCAGCTCGACGCGGGGGTGTTCGGGCCAGCGGGAGAGCAGGGCCTGGAGGAGGCGGGCGACGGTTGACTTGCCGACCGCGACCGACCCTGCCACGCCTATGACGAAGGGGGTGCCGGACTGGGAGCCCTGTTCGCCGAGGAAGGTGTTGAGGGCGCTTCTGAGACCGTCCGTGGCGCCGACGTAGAGGTTGAGGAGCCGGGACAGCGGGAGGTAGATGTCCCGCACTTCGTCGAGGTCGATGACATCGCCGAGGCCGCGCAGCTTCTCCACCTCCTCGGCGGTCAGCGGCAGCGGCGTCTTCTCACGCAGCACACTCCACTCGGCTCGGGTGAGGTCGACGTAGGGAGTCGCCTCCGGCCTGTGCCGGTGGGCGCTCCGGGGCATCGGGGAGACCGGAGAGATCACAGTCCATTGTTAACGGAGTTTGAACGGGGTGGCGGGTGGGGTCGGTCACGTTGTGCCGTGAACGGGCTCTTTCGGTGCGGTCACGTGAAGTCGGCGTAGGCGAGGTGGGGCGAGGCGAGGTGGGGCGCGGGCCTGAAGGGCGGCCGGTCCGCCCGCGCGAATCGTCCGGTCGGGTGGGGCGTCCGGTCGGGGCGGGTCGTCGCTCGTCCCGGGTTGGTCCGATCGGTCGGATCTGCCGGTGGGTCGAGCCGGGACGTTCCGGGCGGCGGCAGAGCCGAGGTTATGAATGCGTCATCTGACCACCCCATGAGCATCAACCTCAGGAGCCACACGATGCGCCCCATCAGAGCAGCCTGTCTCGGCACGGCCACTGCGCTGGTTACCACCCTTCTCGCCTGCTCCCCTGTCGCGGCGGCTGCCGGGCCGGACACTGATTCCGACCACGGCAAGGGCAGAGACCGGGTCATCACACTCATCGGCCGGCTCGCGCAGCAGACGCGCATCCCCGTCAACCCCGGTGGCGCCCCCGCCCAGGGCGATCGGACCGCCTTCCGCTCGAACCTCTTCGACCAGGCCGGCAACCAGGTCGGCGAAACCAACGGCACCTGCACCACCACCCGGGTCGACAACGGCGGAGCGGAGGAGTGCACCGTGACCTACTCCCTCCCGGGCGGCCAGCTCGCCGTGCAGGGGATGGTCTTCCGCCACCTCATCCCGGGCCCGCCCCCTTCGTTCGACAACGCGATCACCGGCGGCACCGGGGAATTCGACCGGGCTCGTGGATCGGTCCACGCCGACACGATCGCTCCGGGCACCAGGCGCTTCACGATCGACCTCCACGGCTGACCGGCCCTGCCGCCCACTGCGCGGTGCTGCCCCGGTGCAGGGCCTGTTCGGGTCTGCACCGGGGCAGTGGTGTCACTTCGGCACCACGATCGCTTCCGCCCGGAAGCCGCTCCTGCTGGAGACAGGTCGAAGCCGTCCGTCCGCTTTACGCCCAATCCAGAGGCCGCACCAGGAAGACGCCGGGGCCGACCTCCCGAGACGAGGTGCGTATCCGGTCAACGATGCCGGAGGGCCAGACAGTGCCGGATGACCAGATCGCATTGACCCCAGGTGGCCGGCCGGGTCCGAGGCCAGTGAGGTCGGCAGCGGTCAAGTCGAGAACAACCGTGGCGAGTACGGCTGCCAGCGACTGGCCGATTTCACCCATGCGGGATGCGGTGTTCTCCCCTGAGCTGTCGCGCACCACCATGGAGGCGCCTGACCCGGGGCCGAGCCTCCCTAACACCCTGACGATGTGGGCGAGTTCCCTGGCGACGCTCCTGAGGCCGCCATCATCGAGAGCATCGCGGTCATGGACACTGACGTATCTGCCAAGCCGTTTGTGCCGTCGGGCCGGCCCGCACGGTCCCGTGTAGAGGCGGCGGCTGATGTGGCGCAATTGGCGCGCGACTTCCTTCGCTTGGCGGCGAGCTTCGTCAGCCCGCGTGCCACTGCGGTAGGTCCGGGAGTCCCTTAGCGCGTTTACGAGTTGGTACAGGGCTGCCTTGGCTGATGCGAGGTCGCATGCGAGTGACGCGGGATTACGACGTGCCAGAACGATCGTCATCGACTTCGACAGGGAAGCCCGGCCGGTAGCGGTCATGTACTCGCCATCCACGGTGGAGGAGTCGTCTCAGTGACTTGCCCTTGGATCTCTCGCGCACGGGCCAGGCGTCCAGGGCCCGCAAGGGCGGCGCTGTCCAGCTCTTGACCGGCACCCTCGTACGGAACCGCGAGGGAGCCCTGCCCAACGGGCCGAGCCGTACGTCACCCTGCGGGTTCGATACGGAGGACGGCGGCGGTGTCGTGGATCTCGACGACCTTCAGGCTCATGGCGTCGTTGATGGTCGCGGCGGGTCCCTCGCCGCAGCTGAGGCTGACGCCGCCGCCGCCCTCCGAGGACACGCCGCCACCACCGGAACAGCCCGAAACGCTGTAGCCCGACCCCGTCAGCGGCGCGGCCATCTCGACCTCGCTGCCGGTGATCGCCGTCACCTCGATCGGCCCGAGGCCGTACTTTTCCGGCACTGTCACGACGTCCCCCACGGCGACCTCGATCTCACACGTCCCGTCAGCACACGGCCCTGTCGGCGAGGGCGACGGCGGGGCCGTCTGCGTGGGAGTCGGCCTGGGATCCGACGCCGGTGCTCCGGAGGCGGACCCACTGGGCCGACCCTCGGCGGGCGACCCGTCCGAAGAATCCGAGGAACACGAGGTGAGAGCGGCGAACACGACAGCGACAACAATGGCCATGGTGGCGGTGGATGACGTTCTACGCATCATGGCCGGCATTGAACCCCGCCTCGACCGGGACCCCTCCCGGCCTCGCCCGGGCAGGCGCGCCGCCAAGACGTCTGCGAGAGGATCCATAAGGGAGGTTGAGAACGTCGTGTCCATCGCAGCTGGGCGGTGCCGTGGGCGAGGCCGGCGGCCTTCGCCGGCGATGCGCGGGTCTTGAAGGCGGCCTGTATTCGACCCCGCCGCGATTTCCGAATTCGGGCATGGAGTGCCATGTTCGAGCGGGTTCCGGCGCTTAGGCTGCCGATCATGTGCGGAATCGTGGGATACGTGGGGGCGCAGTCGGCGCTCGATGTCGTGATGGCCGGGCTGAAGCGGCTGGAGTACCGGGGGTACGACTCGGCGGGGGTCGCCGTGCTCGCGGACGGGGGGCTGGCCGGGGCGAAGAAGGCCGGGAAGCTGGTCAACCTGGAGAAGGAACTGGTCGAACGGCCGCTGCCGACGGGGACCAACGGCATCGGGCACACCCGGTGGGCCACGCACGGTGGACCCACGGATGCGAACGCGCATCCGCATCTCGACAACGCGGGGCGCGTCGCCGTCGTCCACAACGGGATCATCGAGAACTTCGCGGTGTTGCGGGCCGAGCTGGAGGAGCGCGGGCACGAGTTGGCCTCCGAGACCGACACCGAGGTCGTGGCGCATCTGCTGGCCGAGGAGTTCTCCGGGTGCGCTGACCTGGCGGAGGCGATGCGGCTGGTGTGCCGACGGCTGGAGGGCGCGTTCACGCTGGTCGCGGTGCATGCCGACGAGCCGGATGTGGTGGTCGGCGCGCGCCGGAACTCGCCGCTCGTGGTGGGCGTTGGAGAAGGCGAGACCTTTCTCGCCTCGGACGTCACCGCGTTCATCGCCCACACGCGGTCGGCGATCGAGCTGGGTCAGGACCAGGTGGTGGAGCTGCGCCGGGACGGGGTGACGGTGACCGGCTTCGACGGCCGGCCGGCGGATGTCCGGTCGTACCACGTCGACTGGGACGCGTCGGCCGCGCAAAAGGGGGGTTATGACTACTTCATGCTCAAGGAGATCGCCGAGCAGCCCAAGGCGGTCGCCGATACGTTGCTGGGACGGATCGACGCGTCCGGTTCGCTGAGCCTGGACGAGGTGCGGATCCCTCCGGGGGAGCTGCGGGAGATCGACAAGGTCGTCGTCGTGGCGTGCGGTACGGCTTTCCATGCCGGGATGATCGCCAAGTACGCGATCGAGCACTGGACGCGCATTCCGTGCGAGGTCGAGCTGGCCAGCGAGTTCCGGTACCGGGATCCCATTCTGGGGGCGCGGTCCTTGGTGATCGCGATCTCCCAGTCCGGCGAGACCATGGACACGCTGATGGCCCTACGGCATGCCCGCGATCAGGGTTCCAAGGTGCTGGCGATCTGCAACACCAACGGCTCGACGATCTCGCGCGAGTCGGACGCGGTGCTGTACACACACGCCGGGCCGGAGGTCGCGGTCGCCTCGACGAAGGCCTTCCTGACGCAGTTGGTCGCCTGCTATCTGGTCGCCCTGTATCTGGGCCAGCTGCGGGGCACCAAGTGGGGTGACGAGATCTCCGCCGTGATCCGGGACCTCTCGCACATCTCCGGTGCGGTCGAGCGCGTGCTGGAGACGATGGAGCCGGTGCGGGCGCTGGCGCGGTCGCTGGCGGGGAAGAACACCGTGCTGTTCCTGGGGCGGCATGTGGGGTATCCGGTGGCGCTGGAGGGTGCGCTGAAGCTGAAGGAGCTGGCGTATATGCACGCCGAGGGCTTCGCGGCGGGGGAGTTGAAGCACGGGCCGATCGCTTTGATCGAGGACGACCTGCCGGTGGTGGTGGTTGTGCCTTCGCCTCGGGGGCGGTCCGTCCTTCACGACAAGATCGTCTCCAACATTCAGGAAATCCGGGCCCGGGGGGCGCGGACCATCGTCATCGCGGAGGAGGGGGACGAGGCGGTGGTGCCGTATGCCGATCACCTGATCCGGATTCCGGCCACGCCGACGTTGCTTCAGCCGTTGGTGGCTACGGTGCCGTTGCAGGTGTTCGCTTGTGAGTTGGCCACGGCTCGGGGGAACGAGGTGGATCAGCCTCGGAACCTGGCGAAGTCGGTGACGGTGGAGTGAGGTGTTTTCAGGGCGTTGATGAAGGGGGTGAAGGCGCTGGTGGGGAAGGTGAGGGTTGCCCTGACCGGGGCCTTGGAGTCGCGGATGGCTATGTGAGTGGGGGAGTTCGCGATCTCCACACACTCGTTGCCATCGTCGGGGCCTGAGTAGGACGACTTCCGCCAGTTGCCCATGGGGTGCCTCACAGCTCCTTCGCCAGCCGGTTGATGAAGTCACGCGACCGTTCAGGGTCGAGGGATACAGCCTCCACTGTACGGAAACGAGTTCGAAAGGCGCTGAGCTGTGCTTCGGAGTCGATGAAGGCTGAGCCATGGGGTACATCACGCACCACCGTGTCCAGTTTGGGTACGGGGCCGCCCACATAGGTCATGGTGCTGGCGGCTCTGGCGAAGCCGTCCAGGTCGAAGGGGATCACGCGGACGGTGATGTTGTCCGCCTCGGAAAGGTCGATGAGCTTGGTGAGTTGGGCCCGGGAGGCGGCGCGGTCGCTGACTCTGATGCGTAGGGCCGACTCGTGAATCACCAGCTCGTACGGGATGGTGATGTCCTGGCACGCCATTCGGTGGCGGACGCGCAACTCCAGCTCATCATGGGTGAGTTCGGGCACCCTTCCGGAGAAGACGGCGCGGGCGTAGTCCTCCGTCTGTAGCAGGCCCGGGACGTACAGGATCGCAACATCGTTCCGGAACGAGGCGTGGTGGTTCAGTTCGGAGATGTCCAGGAACGACGTGGGCAGCCGGCCCCGGTACTCCTCCCACCAGCCGCGTGTCCGGTCGGTGGCCATGGTGACCAGGGCGTCGATGAACTCCCCGTCTGTGCAGGCGAAGTGGGATGCGAGGCGGCGTACTCGTTCTTCGCTCACGCCCACGAGTCCGGTTTCGATGTGGCTCATCTGGACGCGATTCGCCCCGAGTAGCGCTGCTGCCTCGACGTGGGTGAGTCCTGCCGCCTCGCGGAGCCTGCGCAGTTCGATCCCCAGGCGCCTCTGGCGTGCGGTTGGTTCGCGCCTCTGGACCATCGATTGCTCCTCGTTCGGGGGCGGATTACGCGATCGGCTTGCTCTGGGTTACACACTACCCCTACCGTCAGTGACGCGACGCACACGCTGCGGATTGCCGGGTTACCGGAAGTGCACCGCTCCGTCCTGCCATGACGGCTGCGGCAGAGACACCGCCCGCCTGCCGCACCCCCAACCAACCGAACGGAGTTCACGCATGCCCGAAAACGAACCCTGGGAGTACTCCCTCTACATCCCGAACGACCCCCGAGCTGTCACCGTCAGTCGACGCACCCTCCGCCTGATCCTCACGATGCACGGCCTGATCCGCCTGGTCGATGTCGCCGAGTTGCTGGCGACCGAGTTGGTCTCCAACGCCGTACGCCATACCAAAGGCCCCGCCGCCCTACGTGTGTCCTGGTCGGCCGGGGTGCTGCGGCTCGGGGCGTGGGATGCCGATCCCGAGCCGCCCGAACCGCCGAGGGCGTGGGACCAGGTCGCCGAGTCGGAGGAGGGGCGGGGGCTGGCGTTGGTGCGGGCGGGTGCCGATCTGTGGGGGTGGCATCCGCTGGCCAGGGGTGGCAACCGGGGCAAATACGTGTGGTGCGAGCTGACCTCGGCTGGGTGAACGTTTTGCCGCCCCTCGAAAGGGTGAACGTCTCCCGATCACCCGGACAATCGTCCCTTCCCTCCACATAGGTTGCGCACATGGTCACATCAGCTCACGAGGGCATGCACCGGATCTTCCAGGAGCGGCCCGAGATCCTGGCTCCCGTGTTCGGGGTGCTGGGTGTCCCGTTATCCGCGAAGGCGACCGTGGACGCCGTCACCACGGACGTGACGGAGGCCCGGCCGTTGGAGCGGCGCGTGGACACCGTGCTGCGCATCGGCCCGTCCGACGGCGAGGACTTCCTGCTCGCCATCGAGTCGCAGTCGGGCAAGGTGCCGGGCAAGGAGGCGAGTTGGACGTATTACGTCGCCTACCTTCAGGCGAAGTACCGGCTGCCCGTGCTGCTTCTTGTGGTCTGTCAGGACAGCGCCACGGCCAAGTGGGCGGCCGGCCCCTTCGACTGTGGCACGCGCGGCTGGACGGCTCTGCGGACGTATCCGCTGGTCGCCGGGCCGGACAACCTGCCGGTGATCACCGATGCCAGGACCGCGGCGAAGAACCTCGCACTGGGCGTGCTTTCGGCCCTGGCGCACGCCCGCAGCCCCGACTGTGAGGCCATACTGAAGGCAATCACAACCGCCCTTCAGGAACTCCAGGAATCGGATCCCGAGACCGCCGGGTACTTCTTCGAGTTCCTGGAAATCAACCTGGGTAGCACCCCAGCCGGAGAGAAATTGAGGGAGATCATGTCGTTCGTCAGCTACTTCCCCGGCCGGGGGACGGTCCGCGAGACGGCGTACCTGGAGGGCAAGGCAGAGGGCAAGGCAGAGGGCAAGGCAGAGGGCGAGGCCAAAGGCGAGGCCAAGGGGATCCTGTTCGTGCTGGAGGTGCGCGGCATCCCCGTGTCGGACACTGTGCGCGAGCGCATCACCGCCTGCACCGATCTCGACCGCATGGACGCCTGGCTGGAGCGTTCCCGCACGGTCGAGCGGGCCGAGGACCTGTTCGTCGAGGACCCGGAGATTCCGGGGACCAGTCCGGAACGGGCCTGAGCGTTGGCCGACCAGCAAGACGACCAGCAAGGCAGGCCACCGGACGAGCCGCCGGAGTTGTTCGATCTCTACCGGTTCTCGACCACATGCCTTGAGTTGGGCATCCCCGAGGACAGGGTGGCCGGTGACTTCCTGTTCGGGCTGGAGGGACTCAGGCAGGACGGAGTTCTTCGCGTCGAGGACGTGGCGCGGGTGCGCGCCGACGCGGTGGGGGAGCGGGACGAACCCGCGCAGTGGGCTGCAGGCTTCGCCGCCGGGTATCTCTCGGCCTGGGCGGCGGCGGTACTGCGTGTTCTGGACACGCGCGGTGTCGAGTACTCCAAGGAGCTCTACCGGGGCGTCAACCTGTGCCCGGACGCGGAGCTGCTGACCCGCTTCCTGGATCGGGCCCTCACAGCGACACGCCAGGCCGATCTGGTCACCAAGGAGACGAGCCCACGGTCGGCCGACGGATCGTAGAGTGCTCGGATGAGCATCATCGGGGTCGGGATCGACGTCGCCGAGATCGAGCGGTTCGCGGCGGCGCTGGAGCGTACGCCCGGGATGGTCGAACGGCTGTTTCTGGAGAGTGAGTTGCTGCTGCCCAGTGGGGAGCGGCGCGGTGTGGCCTCCCTGGCCGTGCGGTTCGCTGCCAAGGAGGCTCTCGCCAAGGCGCTCGGTGCCCCGGGCGGCCTGCTGTGGACGGACGCCGAGGTCTACGTCGAGGACAGCGGGCAGCCCCGGTTGCGGGTGACGGGGACCGTGGCGGCACGGGCGGCGGACATCGGGGTGAAGTCGTGGCACGTGTCGCTGAGCCATGACGCGGGGGTGGCCTCGGCGGTCGTGATCGCGGAAGGGTGAAGCCCGCCGAGGCCGAATCCCCGAGCCGCCGTCAGCAGATGGACTGGCTGCTGTTCACCAGCTTGTTGTTGCGGAACGTGGTGTTCGTGCCGCAGGGGCTTTCCCTGATCGCGGAGTTGGTCACCGTCAGGTTCTGGATGGTGATGTCCGAGTTGTTCGGGAACTCCGAGCGCGCGGCCAGCCGGATCTCGCCGCCGCCCGTGACCGTGCCGCTCTGGGCGGCGATGTTCACGTTGTAGCAGTTCTCGATCAGGATCGCGTTGTTGCCGGTGTTGGAGAGGTTCACCCGGTCGATCACCGCGCCGCCGCTCTCCGAGACGCAGAAGACGCCCCGGCCGCCGCCGCGCGCGATGACCTCGCCGACCCGGATGTTGGTGGCGTAGCCGCTGCCGATACGGCCGTTGCGGTTGGCCATGCGGAAGGCCGCGTATCCGGTGCCGGCGCCCGCTCCGTCCGCGTCGACCTTGGTGACCGTGGCGTTGATGGTCTGGTTGAGCAGCAACCCCGACTCGCCCACGTTCCGGGCGGTGACGGTGCCGATCGTGATGCCGTCGACGCCGTACGTCTCGACCGCGTGGCTGGAGGCGCCGGAGACGTACACGTTGTCGATGCGGACGTTCCGGGTCCACTGGCTGGTGTCGCCGCGGTTGTCGATGCGGACGCCCAGGCCGCGCGACAGGCGCATGTCGATCTGGCCGAGGACCACGTTCTGGACGTTGCGCATGAAGATGCCGTACAGCGGGGCGCCGGTGAGGTTCAGGTGCTGGACCTCGACGTCCCGGGTGCCGCGGGAGTAGACCGGGGCCTGGTCGCCGCTGCCGGTGCCGGTGACGTTGATGGTGCCGCAGACGTCGAGGGTCGTGTAGCTCGGCAGTGAGATGCGTGAGCCGGCGGACATGGAGCCCGAGCCGCGGACGACGACCCGTTCCTTCGCGGTCCGGCCGGCGGTCAGACTGTTCACCGCCGCCTGCACGGCCGCGCGCAGGTCGGTGCCCGTGTAGACGGTGCTGCTGCCGCGGCGGGCGGTCCAGGTGCTGCCATTGAGCACGGCTTCGGCCTGGTAGGAGCCTTCGCCACAGGCGGCTGCGGCCTGGGCCGGAGCGGCGGGGGCGGCGGGAGCGGCGGTTGCGGGTGCCGCCAGGGCGGCTGCTGTGGTGAGGAGGGTGAGGGCCGTTGCGGCTACGGCTTTGCCCCAGGACTTGCGTGAGGACTTGCGTGCAGGCTCATGTGCGGGGGGTGCGGCTCTTCGTCCCATGAGGTCTCTGTCCGTCCTGTCGTCGAATCCATTCGACTGAATCGATTCAGGCTGTGCGGGGCGGCGAGTTTGGCAAAGGCACTGCAAAGCGTCAAGAGCAAAGACGGGAATGCGCACACGGTCGGGGGCGCGAGACACTCGACCGCATGCGTACTGCGTACAGCGTGGAGACGGTAAGGACGGCCGAGCGGGAGCTGATGGCGCGGCTTCCGGACGGGGCGTTGATGCAGCGGGCGGCGGCCGGACTGGCCGCTGCCTGCGCGGACTTGCTCGGGCGGGTGTACGGCAGCCGTGTCGTGCTGCTCGTCGGCAGCGGGGACAACGGCGGGGACGCCCTGTACGCCGGGGCCCGGCTGGCGCGTCGCGGTGCCGGGGTGACCGCGGTGCTGCTCGCGCCCGAACGGGCTCATGCCGGGGGGCTTGCGGCGTTCCGGCGGGCGGGGGGAAGGGCCACGGGGACGGGTGCCGCCGAGGAGTTGATCGGGCGGGCCGATCTCGTCCTCGACGGCATCGTCGGGATCGGCGGGAAGGGGGGACTGCGGCCGGACGCCGTGGCGTTGGCCGCTGCGGCGGAGCGGTCCCGGGCCGCCGTCGTCGCCGTCGATCTGCCGAGCGGGGTCGACGTCGACACGGGCGCGGTGAACGGCGTGGCCGTGCGGGCCGACCTGACGGTCACCTTCGGAACGCACAAGCCGGGGCTGCTGATCGATCCGGCGCGGGAGTACGCCGGGTCGGTGCGGCTCGTCGACATCGGGCTGGAATTGCCGGACGAGCCCGAGCTGGAGGCGTTGCAGCACGCCGATGTGGCCCGGCTGCTGCCGGTGCCGGCCGCCGAGAGCGACAAGTACCGCAGGGGCGTCGTCGGTATCGCCGCCGGGTCCGCGCGGTATCCGGGGGCGGCGGTGCTCGCCGTGGCGGGGGCGCTGCGGGGCGGGGCCGGGGCCGTGCGGTACGTGGGGCCGGCGGGGGATGCGGTGATCGCGCGCTTTCCCGAGACGCTCGTATCGGACAAGGGTCCGCGCAAGGCCGGGCGGGTGCAGGCGTGGGTCGTCGGGCCGGGCGCGGGGGAGGACGCGGCGAGCGTGGCGGAGGTGCTGGCGGCGGACGTGCCGGTGCTGGTCGACGCGGACGGGCTGCGGCTGGCGGATGTGGCTGTGGTGCGGGGGCGTACGGCGCCGACGTTGATGACCCCGCACGCCGGGGAGGCCGCCGCGTTGCTCGGTGTGGCGCGGGAGGAGGTCGAGGGGGCTCGGCTGGCTGCCGTGCGGGAGTTGGCGGGGCGGTATGGGGCGACCGTGCTGCTGAAGGGGTCGACGACGTTGGTCGCCGGGGCGGGGGGTTTGGGGGGTTCAGGTGGTTCGGGTGGTTCGGGTGGTGGGGCGGTGGTGCGGGTGAACTCGACGGGGACTGGGTGGCTCGCTACGGCGGGGAGTGGGGATGTGTTGTCGGGGCTGGCGGGGTCGTTGCTGGCGGCGGGGCTTTCGGCGGTGGATGCGGGGAGTGTGGGGGCGTATTTGCATGGGTTGGCGGGGAGGTTTGTGGCGGGTGGGGCGCCGGTGGGGGCGCAGGATGTGGCGGAGGGGATTCCGGGGGCCTGGCGGGATGTGTGCGGGGGCGTTGATGTACGGCGCTGATGTGGTCGGGGCTGAGTAGGGGCCGGCGTTGGTGTGGGCGTCGGGTGTTTTCGCCCCCGCCGCCCCTACCCGTCCCGTCCCTGGGGGCTGCGCCCCCAGACCCCCGCTATCGGCCTGAACGGCCTCGTCCTCAAACGCCGGACGGGCTGGGAAGGGCAGCTGCTTGTCAACCGGAATGGGCTCAAGCGCCGGACGGGCCGAAGGCGGCGGTCGCTCGTCGATAAGGGTGACCCTCCCGCGCGGCAGCCCCCTCAGACCCCTTCCCCCGCGTTTGTCTGCTCGCATGATCAGCAGACGTATCGCGGGCGTCCTGAAGAACGGCGACCGGGTCCGCCGGGCCTGTCGGACCCCTCTGAGACACTGGGGCGCGATGAGTGAGACACCAGCCATGCGGTATGCGCCACTGCGTGCCCGCGCCGAGATCGATCTGGCCGCCCTGCGGGCCAACGTGCGGAGCCTGCGTGCCCGCGCGGCGGGTGCCGCTGTCATGGCCGTGGTGAAGTCCGACGGGTACGGGCACGGCGCGGTGCCGTGTGCGCGTGCGGCCGTCGAGGCGGGGGCCGGCTGGCTCGGTACGGCCACGCCGGAAGAGGCCCTGGCGCTGCGCGCGGCCGGGCTGACGGGTGACGTCAGGATCATGTGCTGGCTGTGGACCCCGGGCGGACCGTGGCGGGAGGCGATCGAGGCCGACCTCGACGTGTCGGTCGGCGGGATGTGGGCCCTCAGGGAAGTCACTGAGGCGGCCCGCGGTGCCCGTGTTCCCGCGCGCGTGCAGCTCAAGGCCGACACCGGGCTCGGGCGGGGCGGCTGCCAGCCCGGCGAGGACTGGGCCGAGCTGGTGGGCGAGGCCCTGCGTGCCGAGCGCGCGGGGCTGGTCCGGATCACCGGGCTGTGGTCGCACTTCGCCTGCGCCGACGAACCCCGGCATCCCTCCATCGCCGCCCAGCTCGCCCTCTTCCGGGAGATGACGGCGTACGCCGAAGGTCAGGGCGTGCGGCCCGAGGTGCGGCACATCGCCAACTCGCCCGCCGCGCTCACCCTCCCCGAAGCCCACTTCGACCTCGTCCGGACCGGGATCGCGCTGTACGGGATCTCGCCGAGCCCCGAGATCGGCTCCCCGGCCGACTTCGGACTGCGCCCGGTGATGACGCTGTCGGCGTCCATCGCACTGGTGAAGCACGTCCCGGGGGGCCACGGCGTCAGTTACGGGCATCATTACGTCACGCCGGGGGAGACGACCCTGGGACTCGTGCCCGTCGGCTACGCGGACGGCATCCCGCGGCACGCCTCCGGGACCGGCCCGGTCCTGGTCGACGGCAAGTGGCGTACGGTCGCGGGGCGGGTCGCGATGGACCAGTTCGTCGTCGATCTGGGGGGCGACGAGCCCGCGACCGGGTCGGAGGCCGTACTGTTCGGGCCCGGCGACCGTGGTGAGCCCACCGCCGAGGACTGGGCGCAGGCCGCGGGGACGATCGCGTACGAAATCGTCACCCGGATCGGTACGCGTGTTCCTCGCGTCTATGTGAATGAGGAACACGTCTCGGTGAGGGCGGGACAGGACGGGTAACCCGCACCAGCGGGACCCACTGACCCACCGACCATCAGCCCATCGAACCAGCCCAGCAACCACCAGTCCGGCGAAGAGGAGCGGTACGTGAGTGAGAGCAGTGCGGAGGCCGCCCTGGCCGTCGCCGCCTCCGCCGCCACGGGGGCGGCCGGAGGCTGGCGCAGGGCGACCGGCATCGCGGGCGCCGCCATAGGGGTGGTCGCCGCGGGTGCGGCCGCGGGCGTGGCCATAGAGCGGCTCACCGTCGGCCGCGGGATCCGGCGGAAGGCGCGGCTCGCACTGGACTCGACCGGTCCGTACGGCTCCTTGCGCGGCATGCCCGGAAAGGCGTACGCCGACGACGGCACCGAGCTGTACTACGAGGTCGACGACGTCGAGCCCGAGGGCGGATCGGCGCCCCGCCGGCGCCGGCTCTTCGGACGCAAGGCCCCCGCCCCCGTCACCGTCGTCTTCAGCCACGGCTACTGCCTCAGCCAGGACTCCTGGCACTTCCAGCGGGCCGCCCTGCGCGGGGTCGTACGGACCGTGCACTGGGACCAGCGCAGCCACGGCCGGTCCGGGCGGGGCGTGTCCCAGGCGCAGGACGACGTGCCGGTCACCATCGACCAGCTGGGCCGTGACCTGAAGGCCGTCATCGACGCCGCCGTGCCCGAGGGGCCGATGGTGCTGGTCGGGCACTCCATGGGCGGCATGACGATCATGGCGCTCGCCGACCAGTACCCCGAGCTGATCCGCGACCGGGTCGTCGCCGCCGCCCTCGTCGGTACGTCGTCCGGGGGGCTCGGCCAGGTCAACTTCGGGCTGCCCGTGGCCGGCGTCAACGCCGTACGGCGGGTGCTGCCGGGGGTGCTGAAGGCGCTGGGGCAGCAGGCCGCCCTGGTGGAGAAGGGACGCCGGGCCACCGCCGATCTGTTCGCCGGGATCATCAAGCGGTACTCCTTCTCGTCCCGGGACGTCGACCCGGCCATCGTCCGGTTCGCCGAGCGGATGATCGAGGGCACGCCGATCGACGTGGTCGCCGAGTACTACCCGGCGTTCAACGACCACGACAAGTCCGAGGCCCTCGCCCACTTCGCGGACATCCCGGTGCTCGTGCTGGCCGGGGTCAAGGACCTCGTCACGCCCAGTGAGCACAGCGAGGCCATCGCCGACCTGCTGCCGGACGCCGAGCTCGTGCTGGTGCCGGACGCCGGGCACCTGGTGATCCTGGAACACCCGGAAGTGGTCACCGACCGGCTCGCCGACCTGCTCACCCGCGCGGGTGCCGTGCCCGCGGGCGCTACCGTAAGTGGCTATGGAAGCACCAGCAGCACCGCACAACCCGGCTGACCGGACAGCCATGGAGATCACCGTCAACTCCCCTGAAAAAATGGGGGAGTTGGGGCGTCGGCTCGCCAAGCTGCTGCGCGCGGGCGACCTCGTGATGTTCACCGGGGAGCTCGGCGCCGGCAAGACCACGCTGGCCCGCGGGCTGGGTGCGGGGCTCGGGGTCCGGGGTGCGGTCACGTCCCCGACCTTCGTGATCGCCCGCGTACACCCCTCCCTCGGCGACGGTCCGCCGCTCGTCCACGTCGACGCGTACCGCCTGGGCGGCGGCCTGGACGAGATGGAGGACCTCGACCTCGATGTCTCGCTGCCCGAGTCCGTGATCGTCGTGGAGTGGGGCGAGGGCAAGGTCGAGGAGCTGACCGACGACCGGCTGGAGGTCGTCATCCACCGCGCTGTCGGAGATACGACGGACGAGGTGCGGCACGTGACGGTGACCGGGCTGGGGGAGCGGTGGGCGGCGGTGGACCTGAGCGTGCTGGCGGCGTGAACGGACGCTGGGCATTGCTGAGGTCCGCTGGGAATCATGAACGTTCCGACAAGGCGTCGGCAAGATGTTGCGCTCGACGTCTTGGGCGTGGTCACATGGTATCCAGTCCGTAGTTAGGTGTGCCTAACTACGCCCGCCCCCGAACTTCAGGAGGCGTCCATGCCGGCCACCGAGAACCAGCCACAGCGCAGGCCGTACGCGGTCGTCGCCGGGGTGTCCATGCGCGACCTGCTGGCGTCCTGCGCCGCCGCGAAGGCGATCTCGACCCCGCCCCGCGAGCCCGAGCCGGACACGGTCCGGCCGCCTGCCGAGCACCGTCACGCGGCCTAGCGCTCGCCGAGAGCGCACCAGGGGCAATTAGCGCACTAGTGGCCCAGCGGCCCGGCCGGCCCGCGAACGACGACGACCTTCTCGCCGATCGTCGCGAAGCGCCACATCGCGTCGCCGTCCGCGCGGGACTCGCGGATGCCGCCCGTCCGGGCGTTCGCGTCGGCTGTCGGCGTCGCGCCGCCCACCGCCGCGCTGAAGCCGATGGGCACGCCGTTCACACTGGTGAAGCGCACGACGTGCTCGACGGGGACGCCGTCGGTGCCGGTGACCGAGCCCGAGCGTGACGTGACGGTGTAGGTGCCCCGCGCCGGGTCGACAGTGCCCGGGGTGACCTTGAACGTGCGCTTGACCTTGTTGTCGGCGCCGACCAGCCACACCCGGTCGTCGTCCACCGAGTACACGACCCGCGCACCCGCGCCGGACCCGGCGGGCAGCGCGGCGGGGTCCCGCCTGACCCGGGGCGCCTGCGAGGGGGCCATCGCGGGGGAGGCGCTCGCGTGCGGGGTGCCGAGTCCGGCCGGGACGCTCGCCGAGGCCTGGAAGGCGAGGAAGCCGACCGTCGCGAGGGCCGCCACGGTGAGCCCGGCCACGATTCCCGAGCTGCTGCTTGCCACCGTCGTTCACCTCTGCGTCACGTCTGAAAAGCGCCGTACACCCTGCGTCGTGGTGACGGTAGCAGCAGGTGACCGCCCGACCGGAGCGACCGACACGGCTGCCGCGGAGCCGTACGCTGTTTGCGTGCTCTTGCTCGCTCTGGATACCGCCACCCCCGCCGTCACCGTCGCGCTCCACGACGGCACGGACGTCATCGCCTCGTCGAGTCAGGTGGACGCGCGCCGGCACGGTGAGTTGCTGCTGCCGGCCGTCGACCGGGTGCTCGTCGAGGCCGGGCTCAGACTCGACGCCGTCAGCGGCATCGTCGTCGGCACCGGACCCGGACCGTACACCGGGCTGCGCGTCGGGCTGATGACCGCCGACACCTTCGGGCTCGCGCTCGGCGTGCCCGTGTACGGCGTGTGCACCCTCGACGGCCTCGCGTACGCGGCCGACATCGAGAAGGGCCCCTTCGTCGTGGCCACCGACGCCCGGCGCAAGGAGGTCTACTGGGCGACGTACGCCGACTCGCGCACCCGGCTCACCGACCCCGCCGTCGACCGGCCCGCCGACATCGCCGACCGGGTCGCGGGGCTGCCCGCCGTCGGCGCGGGCGCGCTGCTGTACCCGGACACCTTCCCGCGCGCGCACGAGCCGGAGCACGTGTCGGCCGCGGCGCTCGCGTCGCTGGCGGCCGAGAAGCTCGGCAAGGGCGAGGAACTCCCGGCCCCCCGGCCCCTGTACCTGCGCCGCCCGGACGCCCAGGTCCCCAAGAACTACAAGGTGGTCACCCCCAAGTGACCGAATCGACGACCGTGACCCCGCGACTGCGCGAGATGCGCTGGTGGGACATCGACCCCGTGCTCGAACTGGAGCGGGACCTCTTCCCCGAGGACGCCTGGTCGCGCGGGATGTTCTGGTCCGAGCTGGCCCACTCCCGCGGCCCCGAGGCGACGCGGCGCTACGTCGTCGCCGAGGACGGCGACGGGCGGCTCGTCGGATACGCCGGACTGGCCGCCTCCGGGGACCTGGCCGACGTACAGACGATCGCCGTCGCCCGTGACCACCAGGGCACCGGCCTCGGCCGCCGGCTGCTGACCGAGCTGCTGCGGGCCGCCACCGCCTTCGAAGTCGCCGAAGTGATGCTGGAGTGCCGGATCGACAACACCCGCGCCCAGAAGCTGTACGAGCGCTTCGGCTTCGAGGCCATCGGATTCCGGCGCGGCTACTACCAGCCGGGGAACGTCGACGCCCTGGTGATGCGCCTGACCACGGCATCCGACAGCGGCTCCGCCGCCGGATCAACCTCTGTACCAACCTCTGCATCAACCTCTGTACCAAACTCTGTACAAGGAACCGAGATCCATGGCTGATGAACCCCTGGTCCTGGGGATCGAGACCTCCTGCGACGAGACCGGTGTCGGCATCGTCCGCGGCAGCACCCTGCTGGCCGACGCCATCGCGTCCAGCGTCGACGAGCACGCCCGCTTCGGCGGGGTCGTGCCGGAGGTCGCCAGCAGGGCGCACCTCGAAGCGATGGTGCCGACCATCGACCGCGCGCTGAAGGAAGCGGGGGTGAGCGCGCGGGACCTGGACGGCATCGCGGTGACCGCCGGTCCGGGGCTCGCCGGTGCGCTTCTGGTCGGCGTCTCGGCGGCGAAGGCGTACGCCTACGCGCTCGGCAAGCCCCTCTACGGCGTCAACCACCTCGCCTCCCACATCTGCGTCGACCAGCTGGAACACGGCGCGCTGCCGGAGCCGACGATGGCGCTGCTGGTGTCCGGCGGGCACTCGTCGCTGCTGCTGTCGTCGGACATCACCTCGGACGTCCGGCCGATGGGCGCGACCATCGACGACGCGGCCGGCGAGGCCTTCGACAAGATCGCCCGCGTGCTCGACCTCGGCTTCCCGGGCGGGCCGGTCATCGACCGGTACGCGAGGGAGGGCGACCCGGCGGCGATCGCCTTCCCGCGCGGCCTCACCGGCCCGCGCGACGCGGCGTACGACTTCTCCTTCTCCGGGCTGAAGACCTCCGTGGCCCGCTGGATCGAGGCGAAGCGGGCGGCAGGGGAGGAGGTGCCGGTGCGGGACGTGGCGGCCTCCTTCCAGGAGGCGGTCGTGGACGTGCTGACGCGCAAGGCGGTGCGCGCCTGTCGCGACGAGGGCGTCGACCATCTGATGATCGGCGGCGGCGTCGCCGCCAACTCACGGCTGCGGGTCCTCGCCCAGGAGCGCTGCGAGGCGGCCGGGATCCGGCTACGGGTACCGCGGCCCAAGCTGTGCACGGACAACGGGGCGATGGTGGCGGCGCTGGGCGCGGAGATGGTGGCGCGGGGCCGGGCCGCGTCGAGCTGGGACCTGTCGGCGGACTCCTCGCTGCCGGTGACGGAGCCTCATGTGCCGGGGCACGACCACGTTCACGAGGTCAGCAAGGAGAACCTGTACTCGTGACGGTCGCGTTGATGTGGGAGGCGAAGGCGGCGCCAGGGCGGGGCGAGGAGCTCCTGGCCTGGGCCCGTGCGCAGGAACTCCCCTTGCCGCCCCTGCGCCGGGAGACCTTCCGGGGCCCGCAGGACCGCGTCCTCGTCATCACCTGGTGGGACGCGGCCTACGACGCCGATCTCCCCGAACTGCCTGAGCCGGACGGGGAGTTGGTCACTCGGGCGGTGCACCGGTGGCGGTTCGAATCGGTGGGGGAGGGGTGACGGTCACCTCACCTCCTCCGACACTTCCCCCGACACCTCCGCCTCGCACAGCAGTCGCCGGTCCTGGCCGAGCACCCGCACCGGTCCCGTCAGAGTGAGCCGGGCCGTGTGCCGTACGTCCGTGCTGGATGCCCCCAGCCGTAGTTCCAGCGCACCCGGCTCGACCACCCTTCGGCCGGTACGGTCGGTGAAGGCCGAAAGGTCCGTGTGGAAGTGGAAGGTCACGCGGGCGGACGCGCCGGGTTCGAGGGACAGCCGCTGGTAGCCGATCAGCCGTACGTCCGGACGCGTGACGCTCGCCACCGGGTCGTGCAGATACAGCTGGACGACCTCGGCGCCGGCGCGCTCGCCGGTGTTGCGGACCGTGAGTGACACGTCGTACGTACCGTCGGTGTCCACCTCCGCCGCCGGGCCGCCCTCGAAGTCCTCCCACGTGAACGCCGTGTAGGAGCGGCCGTGTCCGAAGGGGTACAGCGGGGTCGGGTCCAGGTTGCTGACGTCGGCCCGCAGGCCCAGCGGCGGCTGGAGGTACGTCCACGGCTGGCCGCCGGGCAGGCGCGGGACGCTCACCGGGAGGCGGCCCGAGGGGTTGACGCGGCCCGACAGCACTCCCGCCACCGCCGGGCCGCCCTCCTCCCCCGGGAAGAACGCCTGGACGACGGCGCCGAGCCGCCCGTCCCAGCGGCCGAGCGCGTACGGGCGGCCGGTCAGCAGGACCAGGACCACCGGGACGCCCGTCGCCACCAGCGCGTCCAGCAACTCGCCCTGGGCTCCGGGCAGGCGCAGGTCCGTCGCGTCGCAGCCCTCGCCCGAGGTGCCCCGGCCGAACAGGCCCGCCCGGTCGCCGAGTACGGCCACGCACACGTCCGCCTCGGCCGTCCGCGCCACCGCCTCCTCGATGCCCGAGGTGTCCGGGTCCGAGACCCCGCAGCCCTCGGCGAACGTGACCTTGGCGTCCGGGAGTTCGGCCCGCAGCGAGTCCAGCAGGGTCGGGATCTCCACGCCCATCGGCACCTCGGGGTGGTGCGTGAGGACGTGCGACGGGAAGGAGTAGCAGCCGAGCATCGCCAGGGCGTCGGCGGCGCGCGGGCCGACCACCGCGATCCTGGTGTCCGGGGCCAGCGGCAGCAGGCCGTCCGGGTTGTCCAGCAGGACGACCGACTCCTCGGCCAGGCGGCCGGCCAGCGCGCGGTTCGCCGCCGAGTCCAGATCGATCCGCCCGGTCGGCTCCGGCCGCCAGTCCTCGTCCAGCAGGCCCAGTTCGCACTTCTGGAGCAGCACCCGGTGGGCCGCGCGGTCGATCAGGGACTCGGGCACCTCGCCCGCCCGGACCGCCTCCAGCAGTGGTTTGCCGTAGCACTTGAGGGTGGGGAGTTCGACGTCGATGCCCGCCTCCAGCGCCACCCGCGCCGCCTGAGCCGGATTTCCCGCCACCCGGTGCAGGGTCTGGAGGAAGCCGATGCCGAAGTAGTCGGCGACCACCGTGCCGGTGAACCCCCACCGCTCCCGCAGGAGTTCGGTCAGCAGGCCGGGGTCCGCCGAGGCCGGGACGCCGTCCGTGTCGTTGTACGCGGCCATCACCGAGCGGGCGCCACCCTCGCGCAGGGCCATCTCGAACGGCGGCAGCGTCACATCGGCGAACTCCCGGACCCCGGCCCGCACCGGGGCCAGATTGCGGGCGCCGGCCGAGGAGGCGTACCCGGCGAAGTGCTTGAGCGTGGCGATGATCCCGGCGGATTCGAGGCCGCGGACATAGGCGGCGCCGACCGTGCCGACCAGATACGGGTCCTCCCCGATGGTCTCCTCCACCCGGCCCCAGCGCGGATCCCGTACGACGTCCAGGACCGGGGCGAGGCCCTGGTGGACGCCGACCGAGCGCAGGTCGTGGCCGATGCGGCGGGCCATCTCCTCGACCAGCTCGGGGTCGAAGGTCGCGCCCCAGGCCAGCGGCACGGGGTAGGCGGTGGCCTGCCAGGCGGTGAAGCCGGCCAGGCACTCCTCGTGGGCGAGCGCGGGGATGCCGAAGCGGCCGGCGTCGGCGATACGGCGCTGGGCGCGGGCCAGTGCCTGCGCGCCGAGCGCCGGGTCCACGGGGGCCGTGCCGAAGGGGCGGGTGAGCTGGCCCAGGCCCTGGGTGATCAGCTCGTCCCAGTCGTAATCGGTGGTCATCTCGCTCTGAAGGGGGGCGACTCCGTCGCCGTCCGTGGCGGCGCCCACCCACACCCCGTACAACTGGGCGGTCTTTTCCTCCAGGGTCATCCGGGAGAGGAGGTCGTCGACGCGGTCGGCGGCGGGCAGGGCGGGGTCACGCCAGGGGGCGGTGGTCATGAAGCTCCTGTCGGGGTGAATGGCCCACTCGCGAATGTTTCGAGATGTAAGTCGAATGTTTTGGGAACCTAGGCGGGTGAGAGGGGTTCGTCAAGAGGTCGCGCAGGGATACGATCGCCGCCATGACACCCCCGGAGCCCGCAGAAACCCGGACGACAACGCCGACGGCAGGACGGTCGGCGCAGACCGCGACGCTCGCCGAGATCGCCCGGGAGGCCGGCGTTTCGGCGCCGACAGTTTCGAAGGTCCTCAACGGACGCGCCGATGTCGCCCCGGCGACCCGCAGCCGCGTGGAGGACCTGCTGCGCGCCCACGGCTACCGCCGCCGGCGTGCCGAGGCGAGCCGTTCACCCCTGATCGACCTGGTCTTCCACGAGCTGGAGAGCGCCTGGGCGATGGAGGTCATCCGGGGCGTGGAGAACGTGGCGCGGGACGCCGGGCTGAGCGTCGTGCTGAGCGAGAGCGCCGGGCGGCTCACCCCCGGGCGGACCTGGGCCGACCAGGTCGCCGCCCGCCGCCCGCACGGCGTGATCCTCGTGCTGTCCGGGCTCGACGAGTCCCAGCGGGCGCTGCTGAACAGCCGGTCCATCCCGTTCGTGGTGATGGACCCGGCCGGCGACCCGGGCGCCGACGTGCCCTCCATCGGCGCCACCAACTGGCAGGGCGGGCTCGCCGCCACCCGGCATCTGGTCGAGCTCGGCCACACCCGGATCGGCGCGATCACCGGGCCGTCCCGGATGATGTGCAGCCGCGCCCGCGTCGACGGCTACCGGGCCGCCCTGGAGACCGCCGGGCTGCCGGTCGACCCCGAGCTGATCGCGGCCGGTGACTTCCATCACGAGGCCGGCTACCGGCGGGGCCTTCAGCTGCTGCGCCGCCCGGACCGGCCCACCGCCGTCTTCGCCGGGAACGACCTCCAGGCGCTCGGGCTGTACGAGGCCGCGCGCGAGCTGGGCCTGCGGATCCCGGAGGACCTGAGCGTGGTCGGGTTCGACGATCTGCCGGTGGCGCCCTGGGTGGGGCCGCCGCTGACGACCGTACGGCAGCCCCTGACCGAGATGGCCGAGGCGGCCGCGAAGCTGGTGCTCGACCTCGGGCGCGCGGAGGGGACGCCGGCGGCGACGCGGGTGGAGCTGGCGACCAGCCTGGTGGTGCGGGCGAGTACGGGAGTGCCTCCGACGGGGTAGTGGGTAGGCGTGTTCCTGTAGTCGGCCGGTGTGGTTCCTGTAATTGACGGGTGTGGTTCCTGTATTGACGGGTGTGGTGAGTCCCCCCACACTGCTCCGAAGCCAGTCGGTTGTTCAACCGAAACTTTCGGAGGCACCCGCAATGAGATCTCTGAGAACGGGCTTATCCCTGACGTCACTGCTGAGCGGCGTCGCGATGCTGGGCGCGCTGCTGGTCACGGCACCCGCGGCACACGCCGCCGACGCCCCCCTCCGCGACCTCGCCGACGCCAAGGGCAAGGTCATGGGTACGGCGGTCACCGGCTCCAAACTCACCGGCACCTACGGCGAGGTCGCCGGGCGCGAGTTCAACGCGCTCACCCCGGGCAATGCCATGAAGTGGGGCTCGGTCGAGCCGACCCGGGGGAACTTCAACTGGTCCGAGGCCGACCAGATCGTCGACTTCGCCGAGGCGCACGACCAGCAGGTGCGCGGCCACACCCTGGTCTGGCACAGCCAGAACCCGAACTGGCTGACGAACGGCAGCTGGACCCCGGCCCAGCTGAGCCAGCTGATGAACGACCACATTGCGACCGAAGTAGGCCGGTACAAGGGCAGGCTGGCCACCTGGGACGTGGTGAACGAGCCGTTCAACGAGGACGGCACCTACCGCCAGACCCTCTGGTACAACGGCCTCGGCGCCGACTACATCGCCCAGGCACTGACCGCCGCCCGCGCCGCCGACCCGTCCGCAAAGCTGTACATCAACGACTACAACGTCGAGGGCGTGAACGCGAAGAGCACCGCCCTGTACAACCTGGTCAAGTCCCTGAAGGAGCGCGGCGTCCCGATCGACGGGGTGGGCTTGCAGGCCCACCTGATCCTCGGCCAGGTGCCGTCCACCCTCCAGCAGAACATCCAGCGCTTCGCCGACCTCGGGGTCGACGTGGCGATCACCGAGCTGGACATCCGGATGCAACTCCCGTCGGACAGCGCGAAGCTGACGCAGCAGGCCGCCGACTACAAGTCGGTGCTCGCCGCGTGCGTGGCGGTGTCGCGGTGCGTCGGCGTCACCGTCTGGGGCTTCACCGACTCCGACTCCTGGATCCCGGACACCTTCCCCGGTCAGGGCGCGGCGACGCCGTACGACGAGAACTACGCGCCGAAACCGGCGTACCACGCGATTGCGGAGGCGCTCGGGGGTACGACGACACCGCCGACGGGCGCGTGCACGGCGACGTACAGCGTGAGTAGCCAGTGGAACACCGGCTTCACCGGCCAGGTGAGGGTCGCCTGTTCGGGGGCGGCGCTGGCGTCCTGGAAGGTGGGCTGGAACTTCGGCGCGGGGCAGCGGATCACGCAGGCATGGAACGCGACCTGTACCCAGTCCTCAGCGGCGGTCACCTGTTCCAACGCCTCGTACAACGGGACGGTTCCCGACGGCGGGTCGGTGACCTTCGGGTTCAACGGCTCCTGGAGCGGGAGCAATCCCGTACCGACGGTCGCCCTGGGCTGAGATCGGCCGGGAAGTCTGAGAATTTCCGAAGAAAGGCAGCTCTGGCGCCCTCCTCGTAATAATTCGGACGTACGTTCCTTCCTGTGGCGGGAGACAACGCGAACGGGGACGACGGCAGAAGAGCGGGCCGGCGGTCGACCGTGCTCAAGGCCGCCGGCCTCACTCTGGCAGGCACGCTGGTGCTCGGCATCGCGGCTGCGGGCTGGGCCTACTGGCATCTGAACAGCAACATCAAGAGCGTCGACATCAACAGCGCGCTGGGCGACGACCGCCCGCCGAGGGCGGTGACGACACCGACCCCCTCCGGTACGGCATCCGCCCCCGCCTCCCCTTCCACGTCCCCTTCCCCGCTGCCCAGCGGATCCCTGAACATCCTGGTCCTGGGCTCGGACTCGCGCAGCGGCAAGGAGAACCAGGCACTCGGCGGCGGCAGCAGCACCGGGGCCCGTTCCGACACGGCGATGGTGGTGCACCTCGACGCGGGCCGGACGAAGGCGACCGTGGTCAGCATCCCGCGCGACACGCTCGTCACCCGGCCCTCCTGCCCGCTGCCGTCCGGCGGCTCGACCGCGGTCGCCTACGGCGCGATGTTCAACAGCGCCTACTCGGTGGGCGGAGCCGTGTGCGCGGTCAAGACGGTCGAGTCGATCACGAACGTCCGCATGGACCACTACATCGAGATCGACTTCTCGGGCTTCGCGAAGCTGGTGGACGCGCTCGGCGGGGTCACCGTCACCACGGACGAGGACATCGACGACCAGGACAGCCATCTGCGTCTGGACGCCGGCACCCACGAGCTCGACGGCACGCAGGCCCTGGCGCTGGCCCGCACCCGGCACGGCATCGGCGACGGCAGCGACCTCGGCCGCATAGGCCTCCAGCAGAAGCTGGTGAAGGCGCTGCTGGAACAGATCGCCTCGACCGACCTGCTCTCCCACCCCACCCAGCTGTACGACGTCGCCGACGCGGTCACCGGCAGCCTCACCACGGACACCGGCCTCGACTCGCTCACCGAGCTGATGCGCTTCGGCGAGAGCCTGAAGGGCCTGCCGGCCGACCGGACGACGACGGTGACGATGCCGGTGGTGCAGGCACCGTCCGACCGCAACCGGGTGGTGGCCGAGGAGCCGGAGGCGAGCGCGTTGTGGGAGTCGCTGCGCTGAGTGTGCGTGGTGACCTGGCTGAATGTGCGTGGCGAGATGGCTAACCCCGCTGTCCCAGCAGCCCGTCCACCACCGCCGCCAGCTGCCCGGCCACGTCGTACTGCGCGGTCACTTCCTCCCAGCGGTCCGACAGCGCGGCGAGGCGCGGCAGTTCGGTGGCGTCCTCCTCGGTGACGAAGGTGGGGAAGAAGCGCCTGCGACCCGGGTCGGCGGCGCGGCGGGCCTCGGCGCGGCGGAAGACCAGGGCGCCGTACACGACGTACCAGATGGTGCGGTAGGCGTGGATCGCCTGTTCGGGGGTCAGGCCGCAGGCGACGGCCGAGTCGATGATCTCCTCCGGCATCCACAGCGCGCCCTTGTCGGTGAGGTCGCCCAGACTCAGCACGTCGATGACCCAGTCCACCTCGCTCAGGATCGCGTGCATGTGGACGGACGTCGCGAGGACGCGGTCGCGCGGGTCGTCGGGGAGGGCCGGGCGCGGGAACGTCGCGGCCATGCCGCGCAGCGTCAGCAGCAGCAGCTCGTCCTTGTCGCGGACGTGGTGGTAGAGCGCCATCGGGGTCGCGCCGACCTCCTTGGCGACCCGGCGCATCGAGACCGCCTCGACGCCCTCCTCCCGGATGATGCGCCGCGCCACGTCGACGATCTGATCGGCGGCGATGCGCGGGGGGCGGCCGACGGTCCGTCTTTTCTCTGCCACGGGGGCATTCTCCATCGGCTGGTTCGGCGGCTGGTTCGGCGGCTGGTTCGGCGGGTGGTTCGGCGGCAGGTTCTCGGCTTGTTTTCGTACGTGTATAGAAAGTTTCTGTACGCGTATATTAATCTGCCTCGCATGGTGGACTCACATACGCACAAGCCCAGTTGGTTACTGCCGGTGCTGCTGACCGTGCAGTTCCTCGTCTCCCTCGACATGTCCGTCGTCAACGTCGCCCTGCCCGACATCGGCGGCGGCCTCCGCTTCGATCCCGAGTCCCTGACCTGGGTCGTCAACGCCTACGCCCTCACCTTCGGCGGGCTGCTCATGCTCGGCGGCCGACTCGCCGACGTCGTCGGAAGGCGGCGGACGCTCATCGCCGGCTTCGTCGTCTTCGGCCTCGCCAGCACGGCCGGCGGACTCGCCCAAGCTCCCGGGCAGTTGATCGCGGCCCGCGCCGTGCAGGGCGTCGGTGCCGCCGCGCTCGCGCCGGTCGCGCTCGCCCTCATTACCGTCAACTATCCGGCGGGGGCGGCCCGTTCGCGCGCTCTGGGACTGTGGGGCGCCTCCGGTGCGGCCGGCGGGGCCGTCGGGGTGCTCGCCGGCGGACTGCTCACCGACTGGTTCGGCTGGCGTGCGGTGATGCTCGTCAACGTGCCTTTCGTGGTCGCCGTGCTCGCCGTCGTACGCTCCGCCGTACCCGCCGACGACGACCGGAAGCCCGGGCTCCGGCCGCGCCTCGACCTCGTCGGTGCGCTGCTCGTCACCGCCGGAACCTCGCTGCTGGTCCTCGGTCTGGTGCGGACGGAGACGTGCGGCTGGACGGACTGGCGGACGACCGGCGCGCTGGGCGCCGCGGCCGTACTGCTCGCCGCCTTCGCCGTGACGGAGACGCGGGTACGCCAGCCGCTGCTGCGGCTCGGACTTCTTTCCCGGGGCCCGGTGCTCGCGGCGAACGTCTTCGCGCTGCTGATGTCGGCGGGGCAGTTCGCCGCGTTCTACTTCACCTCGTTGTACATGCAGCAGGTGCTCGGCTACGGCCCGACGGCCGCCGGAACCGCCTTCCTGCCGTTCTGCGTGGGCGTGGTGGTGGGCTCCGTGATCGCCGCCCGTACGGTGGCGCGGGTCGGATCCGGGGTCCTGCTGATGACCGGCGGACTGCTCGGGGCCGTCGGGATCGCCGGGTTCGCGGCGACGGTGTCGGTGGACGGCGGGTTCCCGCTGTCGATCCTGGCGCCCTCGGTGATCGCGAGCCTGGGCATCGGCATGTGCTTCGTGCCGCTGGGGACGGCGGCGACCATGGGGGTCGCCCCGGAGGAGACGGGGATGGCGTCCGGGCTGCTCAACAGCTCACGGCAGGTCGGCGGGGCGGTCGGGCTCGGGGTGCTGGTGACGGTCGCGGCGAGTGCGGGCGGGGGCGCAGGCGAGGCGGACGGGGCACAGAGTCTGGTCGACGGGTTCGCGGCGGCGTACTGGGTGGCGGCGGGGCTCCTGGCCGTGGCGGGACTGGCGGCCGGGGCGCTGTATCGGAAGCAGGCGGCCCCACCGGCGGAGTCGGACTCCGGACCTGCGGAAACGGACGCCGGACTGGCGGAGTCGGATTCCGGAGAAAAAAGTCCGAAGAAATCCGTCGAGCCTGTCGATCCGGGCGTCTCCCGTTCGACGCGGGTGTGAGAGGCCGGGAAGAAACCGGTCCGAACGACATGACGCGACACGAGGAGTCACTATGCCCCGCTACCTGTCACTGGTGAAGGTCGACGAGAGCACCGCGCCGGCCGAGGGAGCGAGCCCCGAGCTGATGCGGCGCATGGGGGAGCTGATCGAGGAGATGACGAAGGCCGGGGTGCTGCTCGACACGGCCGGGCTGACCCCCTCCGCGCAGGGCACCCGCGTGCTCTGGGAGGGCGGCAAGGACACCGTCACCGACGGGCCCTTCACCGAGTCCAAGGAGGTCATCGGCGGCTACTCGATCATGCAGTGCAAGGACAAGGCCGAGGCGATCGAGTGGACCAAGCGGTTCTTGAAGATCCACGAGGACCACTGGACGGTGACCTGCGAGGTGCGGCAGATCGCGGAGGGCTGAGAGCTCCACTTGGCCGTGCGCGGGTCCGGGTGTCGAATGGGGGGCTGTGAGCCCACAGCCCTCCGCCGACCCGCGCGGCACCGTCGAGACGGTCTTCCGCATGGAGTCCCCGCGCATCATCGCCGGCGTCACCCGCGTCGTCCGGGACGTCGGCATCGCCGAGGAACTGGCGCAGGACGCGCTGGTCGCGGCCCTGGAGCGGTGGCCGCGGGAGGGGGTGCCGGACAACCCGGGCGCCTGGCTCATGGCCACCGCCCGGCACCGCGCCGTCGACCTGATCCGCCGCCGGGAGAACTACGCCCGCAAGCTGCGGGAGATCGGCCGGGACCTTTCGACGGTGGCCCCTCCCGAGGAGCCCGCCGACCCCGACGACATCGACGACGACCTGCTCAGGCTCGTCTTCAGCACCTGCCACCCGGTCCTGTCCGCCGAGGCCCGCACCGCGCTCACCCTGCGCCTGCTCGGCGGTCTGACCACGGCCGAGATCGCCCGCGCCTACCTCGTCCCGGAAGCGACGGTCGCCCAGCGCATCGTCCGCGCCAAGCGCACGCTCGCGACCAGGAACGTCGCCTTCGAGGTGCCCTACGGACCCGACCGCGAGGCCCGCCTGGGCTCCGTCCTCGACGTCATCTACCTGATCTTCAACGAGGGGTACGCCGCCACGGCCGGCGACGACTGGCTGCGCCCCGGCCTGTGCGAGGACGCCCTGCGCCTGGCCCGCGTCCTGTCCGCGCTGATGCCGAAGGAACCGGAGGTCCACGGCCTGACCTCGCTCCTGGAGTTCCAGGCGTCCCGCACGGCCGCCCGCACCGGCCCGGACGGCGAGCCGGTCCTCCTCAAGGACCAGGACCGCCGCCGCTGGAACCGCATGCTCATCGCCCGCGGCATCACCGCCCTAGGCCGCGCCGACGCCACGGCCACGGGCGCCCCCGGCCCGTACGCCCTCCAGGCCGCGATCGCCGCCTGCCACGCCATCGCGTACGCCTACGAGGACACCGACTGGCCCCGGATCGCCACCCTCTACGCCCTGCTCGCCGCCCGCGCCCCCTCCCCGGTCGTCGAACTCAACCGCGCGGTCGCCGTGTCGATGGCCGAGGGCCCGGAACCGGCCCTGGAGATCGTCGACGCCCTCGCGGCCGAACCGGCCCTGCGGGACTACCACCTGCTGCCGAGCGTGCGCGGGGATCTGCTGCTGCGCGTGGGGCGTACGGCTCAGGCACGGGCGGAGTTCGAACGGGCCGCCTCGCTGACGCACAACGCCCGTGAGCGCGCCCTCCTGTTGGCACGGGCGGAGGGGGCGGCACGGGCGGACGATGCGGCAAAGGGAACTCCCCCGGGCACGGGCGGTGCCAGAATTGCCGGGCACGCGGAAACCGACAGGTAGCCGTCGGGCGTCGCGCCCGAGTCCGCGTCCTGCGCGATCACACCATCGTCCCGCTGCCCTGACCCGGCCACGCCGGCCGCCCGACGAGCATGGTCGGCGCTCCCGCGACCCGGGTCAGGAACACCGTGGCCGAGTGCGGCCCTTGGGGCTTGACCTTCCGTCGCAGCTCCTCCGGCTCCACCGCCGACCCTCGCTTCTTCACGGTCAGGATGCCGACCTCCCGCTCCCGCAGCAGCGCCTTCAACTTCTTTACGTTGAAGGGGAGTTGGTCGGTGATCTCGTAGGCGGAGGCGTACGGCGTCGGCCGTAGCGCGTCGGAGGTCACGTACGCGATCGTGGCGTCGACCAGCCCGCCGTCGAGCTCCTCGGCGGCCTCGGCGACCAGATGGGCACGGATGACGGCGCCGTCGGGCTCGTACAAGTACCGCCCGACCGGCCGGACTCGGGGATCCGGCAACCCTCGTCCGAGGAGCGTCCGCGGCCCCGGCAGCAGGGTCGCCCTGATGGCGCCCGGCCGGGTGCCGAACCACAGCACCGCCTCCTTCACATCGCCGCCGTCGGAGATCCACTCGGCCTCGGCCTCGGCGGGGACGGCCTCGTGCGGGATGCCCGGGGCGACCTTCAGAGCGGCGTGAGGTGCCGTGCGGGCCGCCTCGACGGCCCAGGACAGCGGTGGCGAGTACGCCTCGGGATCGAAGATCCGCCCGCGCTTGGCGGAGCGCCGCGCCGGATCGACGAACACGGCGTCGTATCCGCCCGTGTCCACCCCCGTGACGTCGGCCTCCCGCACCTCGACGAGGCCGGCCAGCCCGAGCACGTCCGCGTTCGCCCGTGCCACCGCCGCCGTCTGCGGATCCCGGTCCACGGCGAGCACCCGGATCCCGGCCCGCGCCAGCGCGATCGCGTCCCCGCCGATGCCGCAGCACAGGTCGGCCACGGAGGTCACGCCCAGCTCCTTCAGCCGCCGCGCCCGGTACGACGCCACGCTCGCCCGGGTCGACTGCTCGACGCCGTGGGGCGTGAAGAACATCCGCCCGGCGTCCTCGGCCCCGAACTTCGCCGCCGCCCGCTGCCGCAGCCGCGCCTGCCCGAGCGCCGCCGACACCAGCTCGGCGGGGTGCTCGCGGCGCAGCCGGGTGGCGACGGCGAGCTCGTCGGCGGGGGCGGTGTCGCGCACTTCGTCGAGGAGGGCGCGGCCTTCACTGGTGAGGAGTGGGGCGAGGTCGTTCACCTGCTCATTGTGGGCCAGTCGGTGGACGGCGCGCTTGCGGCAGCGGTGTCGGAACGGGTTCGCCACGAGGGACTGCGAGGATCCGACACCATGCGAGCAGTAGGACAAAATGACAAGAGTTGGTCTCTTCCGTGAGGCGGCAGAGGCGGCAGAGGCGACAGAGGCGGCGGGCGCTGGTCGTCGGCGTCCTGGCGGCCGCGCTTCTCGCCGGCTGCGCCCGGTCCGTCGACCCCATCGAACGGCTGGGCAAGAAGGCGGCCGAGCGGGTGGGGTCGTACGGACCCACCGACGCGAACAGGCATCCGTACCGCCGCTGGGGCCTCGCGGCGCCGCTGCCCCCGGCCCCGAAGCCGGCCGCCCGGCCCCCGGCCGCCCGTACGGCGGGCCCGCGGCTCCCGCCCGTCGTCAGACACATCCGCACTCCCGACAAGGTCGTCTTCCTGACCTACGACGACGGCGCCGAGAAGGATCCGCGGTTCGTCGACATGATTCGTGAACTGCGGCTTCCGGTCAGCATGTTCCTCACGGACAGTGTCGTCGGACCCGGATACGGCCACTTCGCGCGCCTCCAGTCGGTCGGCGCGAACATCCAGAACCACACCCTCGACCACTCCGCCCTGCGCGGCCTGCCCTACGCAGGCCAGCGCGCCGAGATCTGCGGCCAGCAGGACAAACTCAGGTCCCGCTTCGGCATCCGCCCCCGCCTCTTCCGCCCGCCCTACGGCGCGTACGACGCCACCACCCTGCGCGCCGCCGCCGACTGCGGCCTCTCGGCGGTCGTCCTGTGGCGGGCGTCGATGGAGAGCCACGACCTGACGTTTGCCGCGGGCGAGGAACGGCTGCGGGCGGGCGACATCGTGTCGGTGGCATCCAGGGAGCGGACGGGCCCGAGCTTGCGGGAACGGACGACGAGGCTGCTGCGGGAGGTCCAGGGGAGGGGGCTGACGGTGGGGCGGCTGGAGGACTACCTGTAGCCATGCCGTTGCCGTTGCCGTCGCGGCTGCCGAGGCTCGCTGAAATCCCGCCCCGCGCCGCACGGCACTGGCACTCCGCTTGACCGAGTGCTAACCACAGTCATAGTCTCAGACCTGGCACTCCCCACTGGAGAGTGCCAACTACGCGACGGGCAGGTCCGGCACCCGCGACGACGGATCCACCTGGTCGCCACCTCAGACAGTTAACCCCGTGAGATCTCCGAAGGGGGAGGTCGGATCGTGACGACCACCAGCTCCAAGGTTGCCATCAAGCCGCTCGAGGACCGCATTGTGGTCCAGGCCGTCGAGGCCGAGCAGACCACGGCCTCTGGCCTGGTCATCCCGGACACTGCCAAGGAGAAGCCCCAGGAGGGCGTCGTCCTGGCCGTCGGCCCGGGCCGCTTCGAGAACGGCGAGCGTCTTCCGCTCGACGTCAAGACCGGCGACGTCGTGCTGTACAGCAAGTACGGCGGCACCGAGGTGAAGTACAACGGCGAGGAGTACCTCGTCCTCTCCGCTCGCGACGTACTCGCGATCATCGAGAAGTAATCACCTCGCTTCGCGAAGCACCTCGCGTCGTGAAGCACCTTTGCTTTTGAGCTGCGCCCCTGGCCCCCGCGACCATCAAGAAGCCGGGCGCCCGGGGCGCAGTTCGTTCGTCTCCAGAATTCCGAGAGGGCTACGCTCCCATGGCGAAGATCCTGAAGTTCGACGAGGACGCCCGTCGCGCCCTTGAGCGCGGCGTCAACAAGCTCGCCGACACCGTCAAGGTGACGATCGGCCCCAAGGGCCGCAACGTCGTCATCGACAAGAAGTTCGGCGCCCCCACCATCACCAACGACGGCGTCACCATCGCCCGCGAGGTCGAGGTCGACGACCCGTACGAGAACCTCGGCGTCCAGCTGGTGAAGGAGGTGGCGACCAAGACCAACGACGTAGCTGGTGACGGCACCACCACCGCCACCGTGCTCGCCCAGGCGCTGGTCCGCGAGGGCCTGCGGAACGTCGCCGCGGGTGCTTCCCCGGCCGCCCTGAAGAAGGGCATCGACGCGGCTGTCGCGGCCATTTCCGCGGACCTGCTCGCCTCGGCCCGCCCGATCGACGAGAAGTCCGACATCGCCGCCGTCGCCGGTCTGTCCGCCCAGGACAGCCAGGTCGGCGAGCTCATCGCCGAGGCGATGGACAAGGTCGGCAAGGACGGTGTCATCACCGTCGAGGAGTCCAACACCTTCGGCCTGGAGCTCGACTTCACCGAGGGCATGGCCTTCGACAAGGGCTACCTGTCGCCGTACTTCGTCACGGACCAGGAGCGTATGGAGGCCGTCCTCGACGACCCGTACATCCTGATCCACCAGGGCAAGATCTCCTCGATCCAGGACATGCTGCCGCTGCTGGAGAAGGTCATCCAGGCCAACTCCTCCAAGCCGCTGCTGATCATCGCCGAGGACGTCGAGGGCGAGGCCCTGTCGACCCTGGTCGTGAACAAGATCCGCGGCACCTTCAACGCGGTCGCGGTCAAGGCCCCCGGCTTCGGCGACCGCCGCAAGGCGATGCTGGAGGACATGGCGATCCTCACCGGCGCCACGGTCATCTCCGAGGAGGTCGGCCTCAAGCTCGACCAGGTCGGCCTCGAAGTGCTGGGCTCCGCCCGCCGCGTCACGGTCACCAAGGACGACACGACCCTCGTCGACGGCTCCGGCAAGACCGAGGACGTCCACGGCCGCGTCGCCCAGATCAAGGCCGAGATCGAGAACACGGACTCCGACTGGGACCGCGAGAAGCTCCAGGAGCGCCTCGCGAAGCTGGCCGGCGGCGTGTGCGTGATCAAGGTCGGCGCCGCCACCGAGGTGGAGCTGAAGGAGAAGAAGCACCGCCTGGAGGACGCCATCTCCGCGACCCGCGCCGCGGTCGAGGAGGGCATCGTCTCCGGTGGTGGCTCCGCGCTGGTGCACGCCGCCAAGGTCCTCGAGGGCAACCTCGACAAGACCGGCGACGAGGCCACCGGTGTCGCCGTCGTCCGCCGCGCGGTCGTCGAGCCGCTGCGCTGGATCGCGGAGAACGCCGGCCTCGAGGGCTACGTCATCACCGCCAAGGTGGCCGAGCTCGACAAGGGCCAGGGCTTCAACGCCGCCACCGGCGAGTACGGCGACCTGGTCAAGGCCGGCGTCATCGACCCGGTGAAGGTCACCCGCTCCGCCCTGGAGAACGCCGCCTCCATCGCCGCCCTCCTCCTGACGACCGAGACCCTGGTCGTCGAGAAGAAGGAAGAGGAAGAGCCGGCCGCGGCCGGCCACGGTCACGGCCACAGCCACTGAGGCACGTCGGTCGGTAAGCCGTAAGCAGCCGATGCCCGGTCCTTCCACAGGGAGGACCGGGCATCGACGTATCAAGGGCGTTGAAGAAGGTGCCCTCGTTCCCTGAAGGGAGCGAGGGCCTGCCCCTTCGCGGGTCACTTCCCGAGTACCCCCAGCTGCTCCATCAGCCCGGCCCGGTCGTACTGCCACCAGCCCTCGCAGATCTTCCCGTCCCGGAACCGGTGCCAGGTCATGCCGGCCATGGTGACCTCCTGGCCGGTGGCCGCGATCCCCAGGAACTCGCCCTTGTGCCGCGCGGTCCAGTTCCAGCGGGTGCACACCCGGTCTTCCTGGGCGATCTGGTCGTCGACCCGGAACGTGAAGTCGAAGGAACGCCGCCAGCCCGCGTACTCCTCGCGCGTCCCCCGCAGCCCCAGAGCATCGGGATTGGCCGGGTCGTGGTCCACGTAGTCGTCCGTGAACGGCTCGAACAGCCGGTCGGGATCGCCCCGCCCGGCCTGCTCGAAGAACTCCCGCGCCGTCGCCGGGTTCAGCTGCTCGTCCCGCACCACGTCCAGGTCGGTGAACGTCGGCGTCGCGTCGCACAGGGCGACCATCTCCCGGAAGATCCGGTCGGTCTCCGGCAGCCCGGAGTTGCGCATCGCCTCCTCGTACGACGGGAACTCCACGATCTCGATGAAGTGCGACGCGTCCGACCGGTCCTTGCCGACCACGGCGTGCGTCGCGGTCCGCTTCCCCTTGGTCTGTTCGACCCAGCTGTCCATCAACCGGTTCATCTCGTCGAACCGGTCGGTCCTGCAGTCGATGAGCTGTACGAACGTCATGACATCGCCTCCGGCCCCCCTGGGTCCGGCTCGGTCCCGCCCATTTTCCCATCGGAGCGCCGACGCCACCTGCCGACCACACCTGCCGACTACTTGGGCCCGTACTTGCGCCCCGTCTTCGAGGAGATCCCGCCCAGCAGCGACCGCGGCGTCACCTTCACCAGCCCCATCAGCGCCTTGTACCGCGGATCGGGGATGGACAAGGACTTCCCGCGCGCCAGATCGGACAGCGCCGCCGCCACCAGCTTGTCCGCGTCCAGCCACATCCAGCCGGGGACGTTGTCCGTGCCCATTCCGGCCCGCTGATGGAACTCCGTACGGACGAAGCCCGGGCACAGCGCCATCAGCCGCACCCCACTCCCCGCCAGATCCCGCGCCGCTCCCTGCGTGAACTGCACGACCCACGCCTTGGACGCCCCGTACGTCCCGCGCGGCACGAACGCGGCGACCGAGGCGACGTTGACGACACCGCCCCGCCCCCGCTCCCGCATCCCCGCGGTCGCCGCCGAGGTCAGCCGCAGCACCGCCTCGCAGTGCACCTTGAGCATCGTCAGCTCGTCGGCCATGGATACGTCGAGGAAGCGGCCCTTGTTGCCGAAGCCCGCGTTGTTGATCAGCAGGTCGACGGGGCTCTTGCGGTCGGCCAGGCGGGCGGCCACCGCCTCGATACCGTCGTCCGCCGCCAGGTCCGCGGTGAGCACCTCCGCCTCGATGCCGTGCCGGTCGTGCAGTTCGGTCGCCTGTTCCCGCAGCCGCTTGGTGTCGCGGGCGACCAGAACGAGGTTGTGCCCGTCCGCCGCCAGCCGCCGCGCGAACGCGGCACCGATGCCCGCGGTCGATCCCGTGATGAGAGCCGTTGTCATGGCGCCAGGTTAATGACCCGGACTGCACCCGCCCGCATCCCGCACAGGCCCTCCCGACGCGTGCGGCCCAGGCGAATGCCGGGGGCGCGAACGGCCGCGGGCAAGCCTCAGGACGCCCACTGACATCCTGCGTGCGGGGCTGCGGGCTCGCCCGGCGTGTCCGTAAGTCGCCGTGCGCGCTGTCGGCGCCTCCTCGTGCGGGTTTGTCGGCTCTTCCGGTGTGTCGGTGAGTCGTCGTGTGCCGTTGCCGTGTATTTCCGCGGCGCCGCCTGTGGCTCTGGATGCTGGGCCGCGTAGTTCCGTGAGCGTCCGCCGGGGGCGTGTGTGTGCGCCAGTCGGTTATCGCGTGCGCGCTGTCGGCGCCTCCTCGTGCGGGTTTGTCGGCCCTCCCCGCGTGTCCGTGAATCGTCGTGCGCCGCCGTGTACTTCCGCGGCGGTGCCGGTGTCTCCGCACGCAGCGCGGCGTAGTCCCGCGAGCAGCCCGCGTGCGGGCCAGTCAGCTCTCCCGAGCGCGGCTAGTCAGCGTCTCCCCGCACGCGCCCGCCAGCCTCCCGTGCAGGGAGGGCGGCCCTCCCCGCGCTCGTCAGCCGCCGCGCGCGCCGTTGCCGTGTACTTCCGCGCCGCCGCCTGTGCCCCCGGATGCCGCGCCGCGTAATCCCGTGAGCGTCCGTCGGCAGCACACGTCCGGGTCAGCCACCTCTCCCGTGCCCGCGCACGCTGGTCAGCCCCCCTCGTCCGCCGGGCCCCCGCGCGCCACTCATCCCTCGTGCCCCGCCACCCACTTCCGCGCCTGCGCCAGCGACTCCGGATGCAGCGCCTCGCCCGCGGGCAGCAGCCGCGGCAGCAACTCCCGCTCCGTGGTGACCGCGCGGAACTGGAGCGCCACCGTCACCTCGTGATCCGGGCGGTGCACGATCTCGACCGGGTCGCCCGTCCGGATCTCGCCGGGGCGGATCACCCGGAGGTACGCGCCCGGCGCACCCCTCTCCGTGAACCGTTTCACCCACCGGCGCTCACCCAGATGCCCCTGGAAGGTGAGGCACGGAATCCGTCCGCAAGTCACCTCCAGCACCACCTCGGACCCGATGCGCCAGCGCTCGCCGATCCGCGCGCCGGAGACGTCCAGGCCCTGCGTGGTGAGGTTCTCGCCGAACGCGCCGCTCGCCAGCGGGCGGCCCAGCTCGCGCTCCCACTCGTCGAGATCCTCGCGCGCCACCGCGTACACGGCCTGGTCGTCGCCGCCGTGATGACGCGTGTCGCACACCGCGTCCCCGGCCAGCCCGCTCGCCCCGATGCCCTTGGGCCCGGGCGCCGTCACCTGCACCGGCCCGTCGGCCGGCTGCTTGTCGATGCCGGTCAGTCCTTGCGGCTGGTCCGTGTACGGCACGGCCCGCGGGCGGCCCACATTCACCGAGAGAAGCTTCATGAGCGCACGGTAGGCGAACACCGCTCAAAGCGTCGAGCGAATATCCGGCGGAGTCCCCAAGCTCCGCTTATGCTCAACCTGTGATCGAGGCCCGTCATCTCCGCGTGCTGCGCGCCGTCGCCGCCACCGGCTCCTTCTCTGCGGCGGGGCGCGAACTGGGCTGCACCCAGCCCGCCGTCAGCCAGCAGATGAAGGCCCTGGAGGCCTCCGTCGGCACCCCCCTGCTGATCCGCGGCGGTCGCGAGATGCGGCTGACCCAGGCCGGCGAGGCACTCGTGCGGCACGCCGCCGGGATCCTCGCCGGACTCACCGCGGCCGAGGAGGAGGTCGCCGCCATCGCGGGCCTGCGCGCGGGCCGCGTCCGGCTCGTCTCCTTCCCCAGCGGCAGCTCCACGCTCGTCCCCACCGCCCTCGCCGCCCTGCGCGCCGCACACCCCGGCACCCGCGTCTCACTGGAGGAGGCCGAGCCGCCGCAGTCCGTCGAGCTCCTGCGCGAGGGCGACTGCGACCTGGCCCTCGCCTTCCGCTACGAGGGCGCCGCAGGCGCCGAGGAGTGGGACGACCTCGTCGTACGACCGCTGCTGACAGACCGTCTGGTCGCCCTCGTGCCCGAACGGCACCGGCTCGCCCGCACAGGGTCCTCGGGGTCCGTCGCCATCGGCGAACTCGCCGGGGAGCCCTGGATCGCCGGCTGCCCGCGCTGCCGCGGCCAGCTGGTCGAGGTGTGCGAAGCCGCCGGGTTCACCCCCCGCATCGACTTCGCGACCGACGACTATCCGGCGGTCGTCGGCCTGGTGGGCGCCGGTCTCGGCGTCGCCGTCCTGCCCCAGCTCGCCGTCGAGTCCGTACGGCCCCGAGGTGCGCGCACGGTGACACTGGAGCCGGCGGTGCGGCGGGAGATCGTCGCGCTCACGCTGCCCGACCTGGCTCAGGTGCCGGCGGTGGCGGCGACGCTGGACCAGCTGGCGCGGGCGGCGCGGCGCGGTAAGCGCGCTCCCCAGGGAGACACCTCGGGTCAGAAGTAGGGGCACGCGTGCGCGTGCCCACTGTGCAGAAACGTTCCTTCAGTTGTTCGGTCGTTCAATTGTTCGAAGGGCCGTCCCCGGCCGACGCCGACACCAGCCGGTGGCGCGCCCGCCCCATGAGCTCCTCGCGCTCGTCCTCGGTCAGCCCGCCCCAGACGCCGTACGGCTCGCGCACCGCCAGCGCGTGCGCCGCGCACTGCGCGCGCACCGGGCACCTCATGCAGACCTCCTTGGCCGAGTTCTCACGAGCGCTCCGAGCCGCACCGCGTTCGCCCTCCGGGTGGAAGAAGAGCGAGCTGTCCACCCCGCGACAGGCGGCCAGAAGCTGCCAGTCCCACAGGTCCGCGTTCGGTCCGGGAAGGCGGGAGAAATCTGCCATTACGTGACCCCTTGTAGCCGTTCTGGGCGGATACGGTGTCTACGACCGTATAACTACGATCTAAGGAGATGAAAATATGACTCATTGCGAATCTAGCCTCAGACACCAGCAAAAGGGAAGAAAAGGGTCTGAATGGGGCATGGTTGTGATGAAACGTTGTGGGTCCACCGCACATGTCTGCACCGTGTCCGAGCCCTCACGTAGAGTGCCGAAGATGGCACACGGCCCCGTAACTCTTTCGAGTGACCGTCGTTGAGAGTGCGAGGCGGTTGGAAAGACAAGCGCTCGGGCAGGTGTCCGAGACGGTCGACCGCACAGGTGACGATTTCGTACCAGCCTGGAGGCTCAAGGTGACGTGCATCAGCTGCGGAGGGCGGCCATGACATCCGTCCTCGTCTGCGACGACTCCCCGCTTGCCCGAGAGGCGCTCCGCCGCGCGGTCGCGACCGTGCCCGGCGTCGAGCGCGTGACGACGGCGGCCAACGGCGAGGAAGTCCTCCGCCGCTGGGGCGCCGACCGCTCGGACCTGATTCTGATGGACGTACGCATGCCCGGTCTGGGCGGCGTCGAGACCGTCCGGCGGCTGCTGTCCGCCGACCCCGGTGCGCGCATCATCATGCTCACCGTCGCCGAGGACCTCGACGGTGTGGCGCTCGCGGTCGCCGCCGGAGCCCGCGGGTATCTGCACAAGGACGCCTCGCGCGCGGAACTGCGCGCCACCGTCACGCAGGCCCTGGCCGACCCGACCTGGCGGCTCGCCCCGCGCCGGCTGCGCTCCGCCGAGATGGGCGCCGCACCGACGCTCACCGCGCGCGAGATCCAGGTCCTCGAAGGCATGAGCCACGGCCGCTCGAACGCCGAGATCGGCCGCGAGCTGTTCCTCTCCGAGGACACCGTCAAGACGCACGCCCGGCGGCTGTTCAAGAAGCTCGGCGCCTCGGACCGGGCGCACGCCGTGGCGCTCGGATTCCGGTGGGGCCTGGTGCGCTGAGCAGGCCTGCGTGTGTCGTAGCGGGGGTATGGAAGTCCCCGCCCGCCGCAAGGTGGGCGGGGGTGGCAAAAGGGCCCGCCAGGTGCCCGCTGCTCGTTTCGCCGCGGATGCCGCATCCTTGAGGGTGTGGAGTTCCTCGGGGACGAGTCGATCGAGCGGGACGGGAGGGCGCAAAGGATGAGTTCCGGCGCACCTGCTCATAACGCTTCGGTGCACAACGACGGGCGCGATGCCACGGACCGGATGCCGCCAAGGCACCATGGACCGATGCGCGACGACGAGGCGGGCACTGCCCAAGGGGCGATCGGCGGGCTCGTGCATCGCGCCGTCGACGGGGACGAGCAGGCTACGCACGATCTGCTTGCCCATGTCCACCCCCTGGCGTTGCGCTACTGCCGCACCCGTCTGTCCCGTCTCCCGGGCGACGCGCGGCACTTCGTCGAGGACCTCGCACAGGAGGTCTGTGTCGCGGTCCTCCTCGCTCTGCCGCGCTACAAGGACACCGGACGCCCCTTCGAGGCGTTCGTCTTCGCCATCGCGGCGCACAAGGTCGCGGACCTCCAGCGAGCGGCGATGCGGCACCCCGGCTCGACGGCCGTCCCTTCGAACGAGATGCCGGAGCGGCCGGACGACTCGCTCGGCCCCGAGGAGCGCGCCCTGCTGAGCAGCGACGCCGAATGGGCCAAGAAACTCCTGGCCAACCTCCCCGAGAACCAGCGGGAGCTGCTGCTGCTGCGGATCGCGGTGGGCCTCACGGCCGAGGAGACCGGCCAGATGTTGGGAATGTCACCCGGAGCGGTCCGCGTGGCCCAGCACCGGGCACTGAGCAGACTGCGGGCGCTGGCCGAGCAGTAGTTCCTCCGGTGAACGGGCAGGGCGCCGATTCCGTACGAAGGTACGAAGCCCGCAGTCATCGCGAACCGCGGAATCCGGGGCCGCTGCTTCCCGTTAGCATGGACATCCGCACCGATCAAGGCCATTGGGGAAGGTGTCATGACTGCAAACGTCGACGGAGTGCCCGGTAAATTCGCGACACTCGGGCTGACCTACGACGACGTGCTGCTGCTGCCGGGTGCATCCGAGGTGCTCCCCAACGCGGTCGACACCTCGTCCCGCATCTCCCGCAACATCCGTGTCAACATCCCGCTGCTCTCGGCGGCGATGGACAAGGTGACCGAGTCCCGCATGGCGATCGCGATGGCCCGCCAGGGCGGCGTCGGCGTGCTGCACCGCAACCTCTCGATCGAGGACCAGGTCAACCAGGTCGACCTGGTGAAGCGCTCCGAGTCCGGCATGGTCACCGACCCGATCACGGTGCACCCGGACGCGACGCTGGCCGAGGCCGACGCCCTGTGCGCCAAGTTCCGCATCAGCGGTGTCCCGGTCACCGACGGCAACAAGAAGCTGCTCGGCATCGTCACCAACCGCGACATGGCCTTCGAGTCCGACCGCTCGCAGCAGGTGCGCGAGATCATGACCCCGATGCCGCTGGTCACCGGCAAGGTCGGCATCTCCGGCGCCGACGCCATGGAGCTGCTGCGCCGCCACAAGATCGAGAAGCTTCCGCTGGTCGACGAGGCGGGCATCCTCAAGGGCCTCATCACGGTCAAGGACTTCGTGAAGGCCGAGCAGTACCCCAATGCCGCGAAGGACGGGGAGGGCCGCCTGATCGTCGGTGCCGCCGTGGGCGCCAGCCCCGAGGCGCTCGAGCGGGCCCAGGCGCTTGCCGAGGCCGGGGTGGACTTCCTGGTCGTCGACACCTCGCACGGCCACAACAGCAACGCCCTGAGCTGGATGGCGAAGATCAAGTCGAGCGTCCACGTCGACGTGATCGGCGGCAACGTCGCCACGCGCGACGGCGCCCAGGCGCTGATCGACGCCGGGGTCGACGGCATCAAGGTGGGCGTGGGCCCCGGCTCGATCTGTACCACCCGGGTGGTCGCCGGCATCGGCGTCCCGCAGGTCACCGCCATCTACGAGGCGTCCCTCGCGGCCCGTCCGGCCGGTGTCCCGCTGATCGGCGACGGCGGTCTGCAGTACTCCGGCGACATCGGCAAGGCGCTGGCCGCCGGCGCCGACACGGTGATGCTGGGGAGCCTCCTCGCCGGCTGCGAGGAGTCGCCCGGCGAGCTCCAGTTCATCAACGGCAAGCAGTTCAAGTCGTACCGCGGTATGGGCTCGCTGGGCGCCATGCAGTCGCGCGGCCAGGGCAAGTCGTACTCGAAGGACCGCTACTTCCAGGCGGAGGTGGCCGCCGACGACAAGCTCGTGCCCGAGGGCATCGAGGGCCAGGTGCCCTACCGCGGCCCGCTGGGCAACGTCCTGCACCAGCTCGTCGGCGGTCTGCGCCAGACCATGGGTTATGTGGGTGCCGCCTCCATCGAGGAGATGGAGTCCAAGGGCCGCTTCGTCCGGATCACCTCGGCGGGCCTCAAGGAGAGCCACCCGCACGACATCCAGATGACCGTCGAGGCGCCGAACTACAGCCGCAACAAATGACCCGCACGCGCGCGTGAAGCATGCCGAGGGCGGCTCCGGAGCATCCGGGGCCGCCCTTGTCGTACCCGTCGCCCATACTGGAAGACGCTGAAACGCATCAGGGAAAGGCCACACACGTGACTGAGATCGAGATCGGGCGCGGCAAGCGCGGCCGCCGGGCGTACGCCTTCGACGACATCGCCGTCGTCCCCAGCCGCCGTACGCGGGACCCGAAGGAGGTCTCCATCGCCTGGCAGATCGACGCCTACCGCTTCGAGCTGCCCTTCCTGGCCGCCCCCATGGACTCGGTCGTCTCCCCGGCCACCGCGATCCGCATAGGAGAGCTCGGCGGCCTCGGCGTCCTGAACCTGGAAGGCCTGTGGACGCGGCACGAGGACCCGCAGCCGCTGCTCGACGAGATCGCCGGGCTGGACGTGGACAACGCGACCCGCCGCCTCCAGGAGATCTACGCCGCGCCGATCAAGGAGGAGCTGATCGGGCAGCGCATCAAGGAGGTGCGCGACTCGGGCGTGGTCACCGCCGCCGCGCTCTCCCCGCAGCGCACGGCCCAGTTCTCCAAGGCCGTCGTGGACGCGGGCGTGGACATCTTCGTCATCCGCGGTACGACGGTCTCGGCGGAGCACGTCTCCGGCTCGCACGAGCCGCTGAACCTGAAGCAGTTCATCTACGAGCTCGACGTCCCGGTGATCGTCGGCGGCTGCGCCACGTACACCGCGGCCCTGCACCTGATGCGCACCGGCGCGGCCGGCGTCCTGGTCGGCTTCGGCGGCGGCGCCGCGCACACCACGCGCAACGTGCTGGGCATCCAGGTCCCGATGGCCACGGCGGTCGCGGACGTGGCGGCGGCCCGGCGCGACTACATGGACGAGTCCGGCGGCCGGTACGTACACGTGATCGCGGACGGCGGTGTCGGCTGGTCCGGCGACCTGCCCAAGGCGATCGCCTGCGGCGCCGACGCGGTGATGATGGGCTCCCCGCTCGCGCGCGCGACCGACGCGCCGGGCAAGGGCCACCACTGGGGCATGGAGGCGGTCAACGAAGAGCTGCCGCGCGGCAAGAAGGTCGACCTCGGCACGGTCGGCACCATCGAGGAGGTCCTCACCGGCCCGTCCCACACTCCGGACGGCTCGATGAACTTCTTCGGGGCGCTGCGGCGGGCGATGGCCACCACCGGCTACAGCGAGCTGAAGGAGTTCCAGCGCGTCGAGGTGACGGTCGCGGACTCGGTGCACCGGCGGTAGGCGGTACGACGGAGCCGTACGAACGTCCCGTACCCGTACGACAGCGCCTACGACGGCGAAGGGCCCGCCCCTCTCGATTCCCGATCGAGGTGGGCGGGCCCGTTCGCGTACGTCCTTACGCGGCGGCCTTCTTCGCGCCGGAGAAGGCGGCGAACGCGCCGATCGCGAAGAACAGGAAGGTCATCGCGTCGGTCGACTCGTTCCAGCCCGCGGTCACCACGTCGAAGTGCTCGGAGAGCACCGTGCTCAGGGACATGCCGGCCAGGTCGGCCGTGATCATCGCGACCCCGAGGAGCTGGCCCAGGTAGACGGCGCCCAGAGACAGGACGGCGCTCACCACGGGAACCACCGGGTTGGCGCCGCCGAGCTTGCCGGCGGCGAAGCCGATGAGGAAGCCGACGCCGATGGCCGCATAGCCGATCTCGCGCTCGGTGGCGCCGATGATCGCGCCGTAGATTCCGGCGGTGATCAGTGCCACGACGACGGCGACGACGAGGCCGAGGGTGATGTTGCCCCGGGCCGGCGCGCTGGGTGCCGGGGGCGGCGGTACGGCGCCCGGGTACTGGGCATACGGCTGCTGGGTGCCCGGCTGCTGGGCGTACGGGTTGCCGCCGTCGGTGGGCGGCGGCACGGCGCCGGGCTGCTGGGCGTACGGATTGCCCTCGGCGGGCTGTGGCGGCACTGACTGGGTCATGACAGAAATCCCCCCATGTCCCTGACGGGACCGGTGAACTGTCCCTCACGGGACCGGTGAACGAGCGGTGGTGTGTGCGCACGACTGTGCGACGGAACTCGCGCACATGTGTGCGACGAGTCGCCGAAGAGTAGCAGGCGCCTTTGCCCGTTTCACTGGCGAATTCAGCAGTGGTGCACCGGTTGATTCGCACTCAGAGCCGGTGCGCGGCCCCTGTCGGCGTCGTCCCGCGGGTGTCCAGCAGGAGTTGGGCCTTCACCGACAGGCCCTGGAGGTCGTACGTGCGGTGGTTCTGGAGCAGGATCGTCAGGTCGGCGTCGGCTGCGGCCTCGTAGAGGGAGTCCGCGCGCGGGACGGGGCGGTCCAGGACGCTCCAGGAGGGGATGTGCGGGTCGTGGTAGCTGACGGAGGCGCCCAGCTCCATCAGCCGGACCGCGATCTCCTGGGCCGGGGTGGACTGCTGGTCGGCGAGGTCGGGCTTGTAGGTGACGCCGAGGAGCAGCACGCGGGCGGCGCGCGCGGACTTGCCGTGCTCGTTGAGGAGGGCCGTGGCGCGCTGGATGACGTAACGGGGCATCTGGCTGTTGACCTGCTGGGCGAGTTCCACCATGCGCAGGGTGCGGCCCGCGTGGCCGGTCAGGTCCTGAGGGGCGGCGTGGCCGCCGACGCCGGGGCCGGGGCGGAAGGCCTGGAAGCCGAACGGCTTGGTCTCCGCGCAGCGGATGACGTCCCAGAGGTCGACGCCCAAGTCGTGGCACAGGACGGCCATTTCGTTGACGAGGGCGATGTTGACGTGCCGGTAGTTGGTCTCCAGGAGCTGCACGGTCTCCGCCTCGCGCGGTCCACGCGCGCGTACCACCTTCTCGGTGAGACGGCCGTAGAAGGCGGCGGCCGACTCGGTGCAGGCGGGCGTGAGGCCGCCGATCACCTTGGGGGTGTTGGCGGGGGTGAAGTCGCGGTTGCCGGGGTCGACCCGGCTGGGGGAGTAGGCGAGGTGGAAGTCGCGGCCCGCGCGCAGTCCGGAGCCCTCTTCGAGGAGCGGGCGCAGGAATTCCTCGGTGGTGCCCGGGTGTACGGGCGACTCCAGGATCACCGTGGTGTGCGGGCGCAGCCGGGCGGCGAGGGTACGGGCGGCCGCCTCCACCTGGCTCAGGTCCGGCCCGCCGTCCGCGCCCCGTGGGGTGGGGGCGCAGATGACCGCGGTGCGCACCCGGCCGAGCTCGGCCGGGCTCGTGGCGTGCCGGAAGCCCCCCGCGAGCATCCGGCGCAGTTCGGCGGGGCTGAGGGGGCCGGGCTCCGGTCCGGTCCGGTATCCGAGGGTGGAGATGCCGGCGGCGACGGCGGCCTGGGCCAGGGGCAGTCCGTAGGGGCCGAGTCCGATGACGGCGAGATCTGCGGGCATGACGTGGGCCGTCCTTCCCAGTAGCCGAAGCGGGACAGGTGCGCAAGCCCGGTGGACAGGATGGGCGAGTGCAATGTCAGACTAGGAGTAAATATGACCGATATGCGGGATTGGTTCCGTGTGTCTTCTGCTGGGTCCGTCACCGGTTTCCCGTGGGCCACATGACCGTCAGCCAGCGGGTCCGTGAAAGTTGTCCACAGGCTGGGGGTGACTGGTGGCTGAACTCGGGCAAGCCGGTCAGAATTTGGGCATGGGGGATACGGACAGTGGGAGGCAGCGGTGAGGACAGCGACACTGGGACCGGCGCAACGCGCCGAGTCACTCGCATCAATGGCCGAGCGCGAACTGGACGTGCTGGTGGTGGGAGCGGGAGTGGTCGGTGCGGGCACCGCGCTCGACGCCGTGACCCGAGGCCTGTCCACCGGCCTGGTCGAGGCGCGTGACTGGGCGTCGGGCACCTCCAGCAGGTCCAGCAAGCTGATACACGGCGGCCTGCGCTACCTGGAGATGCTCGACTTCGCGCTCGTACGGGAGGCGCTGAAGGAGCGCGGCCTGCTGCTGGAGCGGCTCGCCCCGCACCTGGTGAAGCCGGTGCCGTTCCTGTACCCGCTCCAGCACAAGGGCTGGGAGCGCCTGTACGCCGGCTCGGGCGTCGCCCTCTACGACGCCATGTCGATGGCCCGAGGACACGGCCGGGGCCTGCCCGCGCACCGCCACCTGAGCCGCCGTCACGCGCTGCGGGTGGCGCCGGCCTTGAAGAAGGACGCGCTGGTCGGAGCGTTGCAGTACTACGACGCCCAGATGGACGACGCCCGCTTCGTGGCGACTCTCGTGCGCACGGCGGCGGCGTACGGCGCGAAGGCCGCCAACCGCGCGCGCGTGAGCGGGTTCCTGCGCGAGGGGGAACGCGTGGTCGGGGCCCGGGTGCTGGACGTGGAGGCGGGCGGGGAGTACGAGATCCGCGCCAAGCAGGTCGTGAACGCGACCGGGGTGTGGACCGACGACACCCAGGCGATGGTGGGAGAGCGGGGGCAGTTCCACGTCCGGGCGTCCAAGGGCATCCATCTGGTCGTACCCAAGGACCGGATCCACTCGACGACCGGGCTGATCCTGCGCACCGAGAAGTCCGTGCTGTTCGTCATACCGTGGGGCCGGCACTGGATCATCGGCACGACAGACACCGGCTGGAACCTCGACAAGGCGCACCCGGCCGCGTCCAGCGCCGACATCGACTACCTCCTCGAGCACGTCAACGCGGTGCTCGCGGTGCCGCTGACCAGGGACGACGTCCAGGGTGTCTACGCCGGCCTGCGCCCCCTGCTGGCCGGCGAGTCGGACGCCACCAGCAAGCTGTCGCGCGAGCACACCGTGGCGCATCCGGTGCCGGGGCTGGTCGTCGTGGCGGGCGGCAAGTACACGACGTACCGGGTGATGGCCAAGGACGCGGTGGACGAGGCGGTGCACGGCCTCGGCATGCGGGTCGCCGAGTGCGTGACGGAGGACGTGCCGCTGCTGGGCGCCGAGGGCTACCGGGCGCTGTGGAACGCGCGAGCGCGGATCGCCGCCCGGACCGGTCTGCACGCGGTGCGCGTGGAGCACCTGTTGAACCGGTACGGGGCGATGGCGGAGGAGGTCCTCGACCTCATCGCCGCGGACACCGCGCTGGGCGAACCCCTCCACGCCGCCGACGACTATCTGCGCGCCGAGGTCGTGTACGCCGCCTCGCACGAGGGCGCACGGCACCTGGACGACGTGCTGACCCGGCGCACCCGCATCTCCATCGAGACCTTCGACCGGGGTACGCGCAGTGCCCGCGAGGCCGCCGAGCTGATGGCGCCGGTGCTCGGCTGGGACAAGGACCACATCGAGCGGGAGATCGAGCACTACGAGAAGCGGGTGGAGGCCGAGCGCGAGTCGCAGCGGCAGCCGGACGATCTGACGGCGGATGCGGCGAGGCTGGGGGCGCCGGATATTGCGCCGTTGTAGGTCGATATGGGTAGTTCTGGGTAACTCTTTGCTCACGTAGCTGCCGGTTATGCGGGGTCAGTAGCCGGCCGCCGAGCAGGGCCGCGGCGGGGGCGCCACCCCGTGTGGCCAAGAGTGGAAGGAGCGCGTCCGTGGGCGGGGCTGAGAGCGCCGAGGAGGCGGCCGGGGCCAGACCGAGGAGGGCTATGGACACAGGAACGGCGAGTAGCGTCCGAAGTGGAGGGAGCGGTGGGAGTGGTGGGAGCGGTGGCATCGCGCGGGTCCTCCCTTGTCGCGGCCCATCATGCGGGGTCACGGAGCGCGTGCCGGGGTGAGGGTGTCCGGTGTTGTGAGTCCCCGGGGCCGAGAGGTGTCTTGGGTTGAGCTGAGGAGTCCCGCGAACCAAGAGGGGGTCTTGGGCTGAGGAGTCCCCGGGGACCAAGAGGGGCCTTGGGCTGAGGAGTCCCCGGGAACCAAGAGGCGCCTTGGGCTGAGGAGTCCCGGGGGTCACCGAGGTGTCTCGGGCTGTGAGGTCCTGGGGCGGGAAATGCGGGGTCGCGCGGCGGTCGGCGGGCTGCCGGGGGCACCCTGGGCGTTGGGCACTTGTCGGGTGAGGGACAATGGAGGCTCTGTCAGGGCGGGTTGCATGAGGGGACGCATGTCGGAGGCGGAGCGGGCGGGGGCATCCCGGCAGGACAAGAGTGATCGTCTCCTCGCCGGGCGTTACCGGTTGGGAGAAGTGCTCGGCCGCGGCGGCATGGGCACGGTGTGGCGTGCCGAGGACGAGACTCTGGGTCGGACGGTCGCAGTCAAGGAACTGCGGTTCCCGTCGAATATCGATGACGACGAGAAGCGGCGGCTGATCACGCGCACGCTGCGCGAGGCCAAGGCGATCGCGCGGATCCGCAACAACAGCGCGGTGACGGTCTTCGACGTGGTCGACGAGGACGACCGGCCGTGGATCGTGATGGAACTCGTCGAGGGCAAGTCGCTCGCCGAGGTCATCCGGGAGGACGGCCTCCTGGACCCCAGGCGCGCGGCGGAGGTCGGCCTGGCGGTCCTCGACGTGCTGCGGTCCGCGCACCGCGAGGGCATCCTGCACCGCGACGTGAAGCCGTCGAACGTGCTGATCTCCGAGGACGGCCGGGTCGTGCTCACCGACTTCGGCATCGCCCAGGTCGAGGGCGACCCGTCCATCACCTCCACCGGCATGCTCGTCGGCGCGCCCTCCTACATCTCCCCGGAGCGGGCCCGCGGGCACAAGCCGGGGCCGGCGGCCGACCTGTGGTCGCTGGGCGGGTTGCTGTACGCGTCGGTCGAGGGTGTGCCGCCGTACGACAAGGGGTCCGCGATCGCGACGCTGACCGCGGTGATGACCGAGCAGTTGGAGGAACCGAAGAACGCGGGTCCGCTGAAGGACGTCATCTACGGGCTGCTCACCAAGGATCCCGCCAAGCGGCTCGACGACGCGGGTGCCCGGGCGATGCTCAACGAGGTGATCCACGCGCCCGAGCCGAAGGCGGCCGAGCCGGAACTGGTGCCGGACGCGACGAAGGTCGTTCCCCTGCCCCCGCAGCCGGATGAGCGTGCGAGCAAGAAGAGTTCCGCGGGCGCCGGCTCCGGGAGCAAGCGGGGCGAGGAGGCGGCCGACCGGTTCCGCGGGGCACTGCGCTCTGTGCGGAAGGCCGCCGGAGCGGCGGGAGCCGCGGCGACCGGCGCGGCTGCGACGCGTACGAAGTCCGGTGCCGAGGCTGCTGGTGCGGGCTCGGATGGTGTTTCGGATGGTGGCTCGGCTGGGGCGAGTTCCGGTTCCCGTGGCGGGTCGGTTGCTTCGGGCGCCGGTGGCGGACCCACCGCTTCGGGCGCCGGTGGCCGACCGGCCGCTTCGGGCTCCGGTGGTGGTGCGGCTGGTTCGGGTTCTGGGAGTGGTGCGGTCGGGGCGGGTTCCGGTGTGGGTGTAGCCGGGGCTGGGGGCAGTGGTGGTGTGACGGCCCCGGAATCGGGCCGTGGTGCGGGGGCCTCGGGTTCCCGGGGTGGTGCTGCTGGTTCGGGCTCGGGTGGTGCTCGTGATTCGGGCTCGGGTGGTTCCGGGACTTTGGGGAAGGCCGCGTCGGGTGTGTCGGCAGCGTCCGCTCCGGCGTCCGATTCCCGCTCCGGTTCCGGTTCCGGTTCAGCGTCGGTGTCTGCTGGTTCGGGTTCGGGTTCGGGGCGGGTTCCCGGGGCTCGGGACGGGGGTGCGCAGGGAGCGAGCGGGGCCACGGGGGGCCGGAGTTCCGGGTGGCCCGTGATGACGCCGCCGGATCTGCCGCCGCGGCCTGTGCCCAGGGCGCCGCTCACCGATGTGGTGCCGCGGCGGACCCTGGTGATCATCGCGGTGGTCGTGGCGCTCGCCGTGATCGGTACCGTGCTGGCCTTCACGCTGGGCGCCGACGACGGCTCCGACGGGGCCGAGAGCGGTGGCGGGACCAAGGTGACCGCGAGCGCGAGTGCGGACACCAAGGAGGACGAGAACGGCGGCACCCGTACGGACAGTGAGGCAACCGCGTCCGCGACCTCGGGGGCGGGGGCGGGATCCAAGACCACGCCGAGCTCTGGGGCGAGCACGTCCGGGGGCACTGGCGAGGGCTCGGGTGACTCCTCCGGCTCCGGCTCCGGCTCCGGTGACGACAGTGCGGTGAAGACGTACCGGGGGAACCAGGGGTATTCGATCGGGTTGCCCGATGGGTGGAAGTACCGGTCCACGGATGGCGCGGGGGACCGCTTCACCGGGCCCGACGGGCAGAAGCTGCTCGTCGCCTGGACGTCCACGCCGAAGGGCGACCCGGTGGCGGACTGGGAGAACCAGGAGCGGAGCATGAGGCGCTCCCAGTACACGAAGATCCGAATAGCGGAGGTGGACTACCGAGGCTGGAACACGGCCGACTGGGAGTTCACCTATGTGGAGGGCGGGACGAAGTACCGGACGATCGACCGGGGGTTCGTCGTCAACGATCATCTCGGATACGCCCTGATGTACACGGCGAAAGCCGCGAACTGGGGCAGTGAGCAGCGCGCGGACACATGGCGGACGTTGGCGGAGACCTTCAAACCGAAATCGTGAGGAGCCGTGCAGTGATCGGCCTCTTGTTCGGTTTCTTGTTTGAGGCGTGAGATCTGGGAATCCCCTCTTTGCGGGTTGCCTCCGGCACGTATCGTGAGTGCTTGCGGACCGTACGCATCCAGGAATGGGTACAGAACGGGCCGCGAGGCGAACGGAATTGACCAACCGGGCGGCCGAGGGAGGCAACGTGGACGACTATGCGGGACGGGTACTCGCCGACCGCTACCGCCTGCCGCTGCCGCCCTCCGACGAGTACGAACTCACCGAGACCCGGGCCTTCGACACCTACAGCGGGCAGGAAGTCCTGGTCAGGCAGGTGCCGTTGCCAGAGGTCGTCGAGGCGGAGGTGCTCGACGCGGAGGGCTTGCCGGACGGCTTCACGGCGCGGGACCCGCGGGGGGCGCGGGACCCGCGGGGGGCCCGGGAGCGTGGCGCGGGGCGCGCTCCGGCGGGCTCCGGTACGCGGCGGCCTACCGATCCGGCCGTACGGCGGGCCGTGGAGGCCGCGCAGGCCGCGGCCCGGATCCCCGACCATCCTCGGCTCGACCAGGTTTTCGACGTGTTCGCCGATGGCGGTTCACTGTGGATCGTCAGCGAGTTGGTGGCCGCGCGGCCGTTGGCCGCCCTGCTCGCCGAGAAGCCGTTGACGCCGTACCGGGCCGCCGAAGTGGCCTCCGACGTCCTCATGGCCCTGCGGGTGCTGCACGCCCACGGCTGGGTGCACCGCAACGTCACCGCGCGCACGGTGCTGGTCTGCGACGACGGCCGGGTGATGCTGACCGGCCTGGCGGTCGGCGCGGCGGAGGAAGCGCTGTGCGGGTACGACCCGGTGCCGGCCGAGGACGCGGAATGGGGCGGCGGGGGTGGGGAGTTCGGCGACGGGCGGGCCTCTGACGGATCCGGTGGTGCCGGGGTGCCTGGTGGTCCGGGTGGGGGTCGGCCGGGTGGAGCTGTTGGAGCCGGTGGGATCAGCGGTGTCGGTGCGCCCCGAGGAGCCGGTGCATCCCATGGGCGTGGTGGCGTGGGAACCGGCGGGCCTGGTGGGTCCGGTGGGCCCGGCCCGGCCGGTGGTGCGGTGGGGTTCGGTGGAGCGGATCCCGAGGCCGCTCGGCGGGCCGCGATCGAGGCTCGGGCGGCCGGGGCACTGCCGGCTGCCGGGGCGGAGGCGGCGAACGGGGCGTCGGCCGCGCTCGTCCGCAAGGCCGTTGACACCGGCGGGGACGTCAGGGCGGCGCGGGCCGGGGCGATCGCCGCGTATCGCGCGGGGGCGCGGGCAGCGGCCCGGGTCCAGGAAACGCAGAACGGCCGGGCGGCACTGCCGGGGGCGCGTCCCGCCCCCGAGGACGACTCGACAGCACAGGGTGACCCGCCGGCACAGGCCGCCCCGAACCCGACCGCACTGCCCGCGACCTACCCCGCCCACGAGGGCGCCCCGGACCCGCAGCCCAACGGCTCCGCGCAGCCGCCGTATCCCATGGCGAACGGTGGGCAGGCGCCGCCGTATCCCACGACGAACGGATCGGCGCAGCCCCCGTATCCCTCGGCGAATGGCGACCAGGCGCCGCCCTACTCCACACCGCCCTACTCCACGGCGAACGGCGGGCAGGCGCCGCCCTACTCCACGCCGCCCTACTCCACGGCGAACGGTGCGCAGCCGCCGCCGTACCCCACCGCCAACGGTTTGGAGCACCTGCCCGGCACCGAGGCTCCGGGGCAGATAGGCGACCCCTACGGCACGAGTGCCACCTCCTGGCACGGTGCCGCGCCCCGCGGCGGAACCGGCGGCACGCCGTCGGCCGGGGGGAGCGGGACGGGTGCGGGGAGCCACGGGCGTACGGCTCTGCCCGCCGGTGCCGGAGGGAACGGCGGGCCTACGCCGCCCGGCACCCCCGCCCCGGGACTCAGCGCACCGTCTGGTCACGGTGGGCCTTCGCGCTCTGCCGGACTCTCCGATCACCGCGGTCCGTCCGGCCATGCCGCACTCCCCGGTCAAAGCGGGCCTCCCGGCCACGCCGCCGCACCCTCCGGACACGGCACGCCGTCCACCCCCGGCGGCCCCGGCACTCCCGGCACCCCCGTCCCACCCGTCGGCGTACAGGCACCGCACACTTCCGGTACCGGCACCGGCACCCCACCCCCCACCCGCTGGGACGACCTGGCCGCCAGTGTGCCCGCGCGGCGAGGGCCGACCACCGCGCTGGCCGCTGAGCGGGCTCGGCATGCCCGGATGGCTGTGGTGGGACCCGTGACCGAGCGGTGGGCGCCGGAGCAGGCCGGGCCCGTGCATGAGAACTGGCAGCTGGCGGCGCCGATCGGGCCCGCGACCGACCTGTGGGCGTTGGGCGCGCTGCTCTTCCGGGCCGTACAGGGACACGCGCCGTATCCGGAGGAATCGACGGCCGAGCTGGTGCAGTTGGTGTGCGCGGAGCCGCCTGCCTTCGCCGAGGAGTGCGGTCCGCTCAGGCCGGTCGTCGAGTCGCTGTTGCGGCAGGATCCGACCGAGCGGCTCGACTTCGAGGAGTTGAACGGCTGGCTGCGTTCGCTGGTGCGGTCGGCGCCCGAACCGGAGGCCGGCGCGCATGTCGTCGCGGCGCCGCCCGCCGACACCAGCCGGCTGCCGATCGTACGGCGGCGGGGCGAGCTGGTGCGTCGGCGGCGGGCCGGGCTGCCCGCGCACCACGGGCGGCACAAGCGGGCCCGGGAGGAGGTCCGTTCGCCGCGCCGGCTCGGCCGGACCCTGCTCCTGCTGATCCTGCTCGCGCTGGCCGGGGCGATCGCGTACGCCATGTACTTCATGCCGAAGACCGACCCCGGCGCGGGGAGCGCCGCGGACCGGGCCGGTACCGCCGGTGAGGTCGGCCCGGCGCCCGCCGAGTCGCCGGAGGCCAGCAGCGAGCCCCGGCCCGACCAGACCTCGCCGGAGGAGTCGAAGGAGGCGAGCAGTCCCTCGTCGTCCACCGGTTCCACCGAGACGCAGACCGCCGGTCCCGAGGTCGCCGACGGCTTCACCCTGCGCAAGGACGCGGCGGGCTTCCAGGTCGCCGTGGCCAACGGCTGGGACCGCACGCCGGGGAACGGGCGCGGTCAGGTCGTGTACTCACAGGGGAACTTCGAGCTCATCGTCGTACCGGGGCGGGACAGCGCGGCCGAGGACGGCAGCGATCCCATGGTGTACCAGCGGGAGAAGGAGCCCGAGCTCCAGCCGTACCGCGACTCCAGCTGGGCCACCGCGACCGGGCTGAAGACGATCCAGGTGGGCGAGCGGACCATGGCCGAGGGGCAGTTCACCTGGACCGGCGACGACGGGCGCGAGCTGTTCGTGCGTAATCTCGCGATGCTGGTCGACGGGAAGTACCACGTGGTGCAGGTGCGCGGCCCGGAGGCCGAGCGGGACGAGGTAACCCGGCTGTACGAGCAGGCGTCGGCGACGTATCAGATCACCGGCTGAAACTCAGGCCACCTGCTGAAGCAGCCTAGGTTCCCCTGAGGGAACGCCACCCGCGTCCCACGGGTTTACTCATGTCTCTCGAAACGCCAACCGTCACAGTGCGGTCACCGTGACACCCCCCTGGTTCCCCTGGGAGCGGGCAGGTACTTAACCTGAGCCTGTCAAGAACATTGCGGGGCAACGTGAATCAGATGCAGGGTCAGCTCCTCGCCGGTCGCTACCGGCTCGCCGACACGATCGGCAAGGGCGGCATGGGGCGGGTGTGGCGTGCGCACGACGAGGTGCTGCACCGGGCCGTCGCGATCAAGGAGTTGACCGCCGCGCTCTACGTCTCCGAGAGCGACCAGGCCGTTCTCCTCGCCCGTACCCGGGCGGAGGCGCGTGCCGCCGCGCGGATCAACCACTCCGCCGTCGTCACCGTGCACGACGTGCTCGATCACGACGGCCGGCCGTGGATCGTGATGGAGCTGGTCGAGGGCCACTCGCTGGCCGACGCGGTCAAGGAACAGGGTCGGATCGAGCCGAGGGAGGCCGCGCGCATCGGGCTGTGGGTGCTGCGTGCGCTGCGCGCCGCGCACTCCGCCGGCGTGCTGCACCGCGACGTGAAGCCGGGCAACGTGCTGCTGTCCCGCGACGGCCGGGTCCTGCTCACCGATTTCGGCATCGCGCAGGTCGAGGGCGACACCGCCATCACTCGGACCGGAGAGATCGTCGGCTCCGTCGACTACCTCGCCCCCGAGCGGATCCGCGGCCACGACCCGGGAGCCTCCTCGGACCTGTGGGCGCTGGGCGCCACGCTGTACACGGCGGTCGAGGGCCGGTCGCCGTTCCGCCGCACCTCACCGCTGACCACCATGCAGGCGGTCGTCGACGAGGAACCCACCGAGCCGCGGTACGCCGGTTCGCTCGGGCCCGTCATCGCCGCCCTGCTGCACAAGGATCCGGCCGTGCGGCCCGACCTGGCCGAGGCCGAGCAGATGCTCGCCGAGGCGGCGGAGGGACGGCGGCCGAGCTCGGCGCAGGCGTACGTCCCGACGCAGCACGTGGGCAACCGCCGGGAGACCGAGAGCCGTACGGGACCGGAGGCGGCCACGGGTTCGCCGTACAGCTCAACCACCGGTTCGCCGTACGGCTCAGCCACGGGTACGCCGTACACGCCGGCGACCGGCACGCCGTATACCCCGGCGACCGGTACGCCGTACGGCTCGGCCGCCGGTACGCCGTATCCGCCGGCGAGCGGTCACACGGCCGTCGGACCGGGGCAGCCTGCCGCCGCCGCGCCCCCGCCCAAGCGCCGCCGTCTGCGCACCCTGGCGCTCGTCGTCGCGCTGGCCGCGATCGTCGGCGGGGGCTCGGCCGTGGCGTTGCAGCAGTGGGACAAGGGGCGGCAGCAGGACGTCACGTCCGCGGACCCCAGCCCGACGAGCACCGGCGCGAGTACCTGGGTCACCCGGCACGACCCGGTGGGCTTCAGCCTCTCTCTGCCCAAGGGCTGGACGCGGAAGGAGTTCAGCGACGCGGACGGCATCGAGCAGATCGACTACTCACCCGACGGCGGTGAGCATTTCATCCGCATCGCCGTCGACGAGTCGCCGGACTTCAGCGTTCCGTACGAGCATCAGCGTGACCTGGAACAGCAGCTGAAGTCGAAGCTGGTCGACTACAAGACGGTGACGTTGGAGAAGAACATCTACCGTGACCGCCCCGGCTCCCTGTGGGAGTACACGTGGACCGCGCTGGCCAAGGACAAGGCGACCTTGCCCGGGCCGCGTCGCGCCATCGAGGAGACGTACCTGGCGCGGGACGGCATCGAGTACGCCATCTACATGTCGTCGCCCGCCTCGGACTGGGCGAAGACCCGCAAGCAGTTCAAGACTGTCCTTCAGGGCTGGCAGCCGAAGGGCCCCTGAGCCCGTCCCTTTTTGGCTGGTCGACGCCCCGGAGCGGATCCGTCCGGTGCGGGATGATGAGACGTATGAGGACCGAGGGGGACAACGCCCGTGTGATCGCGGGCCGTTACCGGCTGGAGGCACTCCTCGGGCGCGGCGGCATGGGCGTGGTGTGGCGGGCGACGGACACGCTGCTCGGCCGCGGGGTCGCCGTCAAGGAACTCCCCCTGGACGAGACTCTCCCCGCCGACGACGCCCGGCGGTGGCGCGACCGCACCCTGCGGGAGGCGCGCGCGGTCGCGCAGTTGAGCCATCCGCACATCATCGTGGTCCATGACGTCGTCGAGCACGACGAGCGCCCCTACCTCGTCATGGAGTTGATCGACGGCGGCTCGCTCGCCGAGCGCATCGGCGAGCACGGCCCGGTCGACCCCGCCGAGGCCGCCCGGATCGGCATCGCCCTGCTGGGCGCGCTGCGCACGGCCCACGCGGCCGGGGTCCTGCACCGCGACCTCAAGCCCGCGAACGTCCTCGTGGAGGACGGCACCGACCGCGTCGTCCTCACCGACTTCGGCATCGCCCGGGTCGAGGGCGCCACCACGCTCACCGAGACCGGGTCCTTCGTCGGCTCGCCCGAGTACACCGCGCCCGAGCGGATCGCCGGGGCCAGGACCGGCCCCGAGTCCGACCTGTGGTCGCTGGGTGCGCTGCTGTGCACCGCCCTGAGCGGCGAATCGCCGTTCCGGCGCGACTCGTTGGGCGGCATCCTGCACGCGGTCGTCTCCGGCGAGATACGGCCGCCCGCCGAGGCCGGGCCGATCCTGCCCGTCGTACAGGGCCTGCTGGAGCGGGATCCCGGACGGCGGCTCGATGCGGGGGATGCGGAGCGGATGCTGCGGGACTTCCTGGACACGGGCCGTACGCCGGGAGGGTTCGGCGCGGGGGAGCGTCACGGGTACTCGCAGCGGAGCGTGCTGGTCAGCGCGTTTCTGGTCGCCGCGATGGCGGGGGCGGGGGTGTCGGCGGCGGCGCTGCTCATGGACCGGGACGGCGACGGGAACGGGGGTGTGGTGCCCACGAGTTCGGCGCCTCAGACCGCTTCCGGCGGTCGGGACACACCGCGTACGCCGAGCACCTCGACGTACTCGAGCGTGTCCCCCTCGCCCAGCCTCTCCGGCGGGACAACGGCACGCTCACCCTCGGCGGGTGGGTGAGCGGTCCAGCCGGGTCCCGCGTCGACAAGCGGGTGTTCCGCGCGGTACTCATGAGGCATGAGCAACAGCGGGGGCGACACGGACCCCAAGGGCGTGCTGCTCGACGGGCGTTACCGGCTGATCGAGCGCATCGGATCCGGCGGCATGGGCACCGTCTGGCGGGCACGCGACGAACTCGTGGAGCGCGAAGTCGCCGTCAAGCAACCCCGGTTGCCGGGTGACCCGGAGCACGAGGCACACCGGCGCGCCGCTCACCGGCTCTACCGCGAGGCCCGGGCGGCCGCCCGCGTCGACCATCCCGCCGCCGTCGCCATCCATGACGTGGTCGTCGAAGAGGAGGACGGACTCCCGTGGATCGTCATGGAGTTGGTCCGTGGCGAATCCCTGCACGAGGCGCTCAGGCGCGGCCCGCTGCCACCCGCCGAGGCCGCCCGCATCGGCCTCGCCGTCCTCGGCGCCCTGCGCGCCGCGCACGCCGTCGGGATCGTGCACCGGGACGTGAAGCCCGCCAATGTCCTGCTCGGCCACCACGACCGCGTCGTCCTCACCGACTTCGGCATCGCCCACGTCCAGGGCGAGGAATCCCTCACCGCCAGCGGCGAGTTCGTCGGCTCGCTGGAGTTCATCGCCCCCGAGCGGATGTCGGGCACGGGCGCCGGCCCCGCCTCCGACCTGTGGTCCCTGGGCGTCCTGCTGTACGCCGCCGTGGAAGGAGGCTCTCCTTTCCGGCGTATGACACCGGAGTCGACGCTCGCCGCGATCCTCGCCGCCGATCCGCCCGAGCCCACCCGGGCCGGCCCTCTCGGGCCGCTGATCACCGGGCTGCTGGCGAAGGACCCCGAACGGCGGCCGGCCCCGGAGGAGGCCGCACGGGCACTGGAGTCGGCGGCGGGGGAGCGGCGGCCTGTGGACGACGCACCCCTGCCCGAGCCCGAGCCCGAGCCCGAACTCCCTGATACCGATCCCACTCCCAAGCCACCCCAACCTCTCCCCTCACCCCTCCTCCCCCCACCCCCCAAGCACCGCACCGTCATCCGCACGGCCGTCGCCCTCGTGGGCGTCCTCCTCGCCGGCGGCGTATGGCTCAGTACCTCGTTCGCCGGCGGAACAGCCCCGCAGGACGGCTGGGTAGCGCACCGCGATCAGGCGATGGACGCCGTTCTCCACCTCCCCCCGCAGTACAAGCGGATGCACCAGGTGGGCGAGGCCCGCGACGACCCCCGCATGAGCGTGTACGGCAATGGCACTGGCAATGGCACTGGCAATGGCGAGAACATCCAGGTCTTCCTCACCGAGTGGGACCAGGCGCCCGGCTCCCCGACGACCGAGGCGAAGAAGACCCCGGTCGCCTGGGAGGGGTACGAGCGGTCCGCCGGCCAGTACACCCCCACCAGCTTCCACGGTCAGGAGGCCGTCCTCGCCGACGTCACCTACGATCCGCACGGCACACCGACTCGCGTGATGCGGCTGGTCGTCCGCACCGACGACGACCGGATGTACCAACTGCGCGTGGACATGCCGAAGGGAACGGCGGACGAGAAGAAGGGCACGGCCCTCTTCAAGGAAGCCCGCGAGCGGCTGGAGATCGGGAAAAGCTGAGTCCGCAGGGCCAGTCCTGGCCGGCGTCATGTGAGCAGCCGGTGAATCCCCATTACCGACGGGTACACAAAGTCTTCGCGGCGTCATACCCTGCGGCTCATGACGGACGCGCAGGCCCCGGCCCAGACCGGCACGAACCCCATCGCCCCCGCCCCGGCGGGCGCCCGCACCGCCGCCGACGTGGTCACGCCCGAGCTGGTCGCCCAGCTCACCAAGGGTGTGGTCGGCTCCGGCCGGACCGCCAACCACACGCCGTTCACCGGTGAGAAGCTGGCGGATCTGCCCGAGTCCACGCCCGAGGACGTACGGAAGGCCTTCGAGACGGCCCGCACGGCGCAGTCCGTCTGGGCGCAGACTCCCCTGCGGGAGCGCGCCGCCGTACTCCTGCGCTTTCACGACCTGATCCTCGAACGCCAGGCCGAGGTCCTCGACCTGGTCCAGCTGGAGACCGGCAAGGCCCGGCTGCACGCGCACGAGGAGGTGCAGTCCGTCGCCGTCGCGGCCCGCCATTACGGCCGTAAGGCACCCGCGTATCTGAAGCCGAAGCGGCACGCGGGCGCCGTGCCGACCCTCACCCGCGTCACCGAACTGCGCCACCCGCGCGGTGTCGTCGGCTTGATCGTGCCCTGGAACTACCCCCTGGAACTGTCGGCCGGCGACGCGCTCCCGGCGCTCGTCGCGGGCAACGCGGTCGTGATGAAGCCCGACACGGAGACGTGTCTGACGGCCCTCTGGGCCCGTGACCTCCTCATCGAGGCCGGTCTGCCCGCCGATGTCTTCCAGGTGGTCCTCGGCGAGGGGCCCGTCGTCGGCCCGGAGATCGTCAAGCACGCCGACTACGTCTCCTTCACCGGTTCCACCCGCACGGGCCGCGAGGTCGCCCAGGGCGCCGCCGCCCGTCTGATCGGCGCCTCCCTCGAACTCGGCGGCAAGAACGCCATGCTGGTGCTGGAGGACGCCGACATCGAGAAGGCGGCGGCGGGCGCGGTCCGCGCCTGCTTCTCCTCCGCCGGCCAACTCTGCGTCTCCATCGAGCGGTTGTACGTCCACGAGTCGATCGCCGACGCGTTCGTCGAGCGCTTCGCCGCCCGTACGAAGGCCATGCGGCTCGGCACCTCCCTGGCCTACGGCGCCGACATGGGATCCCTGGCCGGAGAGCGGCAGCTGGAGACCGTCGCCCGGCACGTCGAGGAGGCCGTGGCGAAGGGCGCGAAGCTTGTCGCCGGCGGGGCGGCCCGCCCGGACATCGGCCCGTACTTCTTCGAGCCGACCATCCTCGACGGCGTCGAGGCCCCGATGGCCGTCTGCTCGGAGGAGACCTTCGGCCCGGTCGTGTCGATCTACCGCTTCAAGACCGACGACGAGGCGGTGCAGGTCGCCAACTCCACGCCGTACGGCCTCAATTCCTCCGTCTGGACGAAGGACGGCCGCCGTGGCCGCGAGGTCGCCTCCCGCCTGCGCACCGGAACCGTGAACGTCAACGAGGGCTACGCGTCCGCCTACGGCAGCGTCCAGGCCCCCATGGGCGGCATGAAGGACTCCGGCCTCGGCCGCCGCCACGGCTCCGAGGGCATCCTCAAGTTCACCGAGGCCCAGACGATCGCCCAGCAGCGCCTGCTGCCGATGGCTCCCTCACTGGGAATGGACGATGAGAAGTACGCCCAGTTCATGAGCCGCAGCCTCCGGCTCATGAAGGCATTCCGGTTCAGGTAGAACCACAGACGGCCCGCAGCGAATCTCAATGAGGAGAACACGTTGTCGCAAGACGCCTATGACTACGACGTCCTCGTAATCGGCTCCGGCTTCGGCGGCTCGGTAACCGCCCTCCGCCTCACGGAAAAGGGTTACAAGGTCGGCGTAGTGGAAGCGGGCCGTCGCTTCACTCGCGAAACCCTCCCCAAGAACTCCTGGGACCTGAAGAACTACCTATGGGCCCCCAAGTTCAACATGTACGGCATCCAGCGCATCCACCTGCTCGGCAACGTCATGGTCCTGGCCGGCGCAGGCGTAGGCGGCGGCTCCCTCAACTACGCCAACACCCTCTACGTACCGCCGAAGCCGTTCTTCGAGGACCCGCAGTGGCGGGACATCACGGACTGGCAGGAGGAGTTGACGCCGTACTACGACCAGGCGCGGCGCATGCTCGGTGTACGCCTGAATCCGACGATGACCCCGTCCGACGTGCACCTCAAGGCGGCAGCCGAGCGGATGGGCGTCGGCGACACCTTCCACCTGGCCCCGGTCGGCGTGTTCTTCGGGGACGGCGAGGACGCGGCCGGCGCCACGAAGGCCAGCCCCGGTGAGCAGGTGAACGACCCGTACTTCGGCGGCGCGGGCCCGTCCCGCAAGGCCTGCAACGAGTGCGGCGAGTGCATGACCGGCTGCCGCCACGGCGCGAAGAACACCCTCAACGAGAACTACCTGTACCTCGCCGAGAAGGGGGGCGCGGTCGTCCACCCGATGACGACGGTCGTGTCGGTCACCGACGACTCGCGGGGCGGCTACGCGATCGCCACGCTCGCCACCGACGACCGCCGCAAGGCGAAGGGCAGGACCTTCAAGGCCCGCCAGGTGGTCATCGCGGCCGGCACCTACGGCACCCAGACCCTCCTGCACCGCATGAAGACCGGCGGTCAACTCCCGTACATCTCCGACCGGCTGGGCGAGCTGACCCGCACCAACTCCGAGGCCCTGGTCGGCGCCCAGACCACCAACCGCCGCTACCGCAAGGCGACGGGCGAGCCGAAGGTCGACTTCACCCGCGGCGTCGCCATCACGTCGTCCGTCCACCCCGACGCCAACACCCACATCGAGCCGGTCCGCTACGGCAAGGGCTCCAACTCCATGGGCGGCCTGTCGATCCTCCAGGTCCCGTACGCGGCAGGCTCCTCCCGCGCCCTGGCCTGGCTGCGGAACGCGGCCCGCCACCCGTTCCTGGTCCTGCGCTCCCTCTCCAACCACCGCTGGTCGGAGCGGACCATCATCGGCCTGGTCATGCAGTCCCTGGACAACTCCCTGACGACGTACCTGAAACCGGACGGAGTGGGCAAGGGCCTGCTGACGGCATGTCAGGGCCACGGCGCCCCCAACCCCAAGCAGATCAAGGCGGCTTCAGCGGGCGCCTCCGCCATCGCGGCCGAGATCAACGGCTTCGCCGGCTCCAACGTGGGCGAACTGATGGGCACTCCCCTCACCGCCCACTTCCTCGGCGGCTGCCCGATCGGCTCCTCCCGCGAGACCGGCGTACTCGACCCGTACCACCGCCTCTACGGTCACCCCGGCATCTCCGTCGTCGACGGCGCGGCGGTCTCCGCTAACCTGGGCGTGAACCCCTCCCTGACGATCACGGCCCAGGCCGAGCGCGCGATGTCGTACTGGCCCAACAAGGGCGAGCAGGACCCGCGTCCGGCCCAGGGGACGGCATACGAGCGCCTGAAGCCGGTCGAGCCGAAGTCACCGGCGGTCCCGGCGGACGCGTTCGGCGCGCTGAAGCTGCCGTTCCTGGGGATACCGGCGGTGCCGCCGAAGAAGTAGATGCGGAAGTAGAAGTAGAAGGGGACTTGGAAGTAACAGACAGCGAGAAGGACCTGCACCCCCCTCCGAGCGCAGGTCCTTCTCTGTTTCTCGCGTTTCTCGCGAAGCTGTATCTACGCCTCGACCCCGGCCTTGCGACGGCGCACCACGAACACCGCGCCCGCACCGGCGACGACGGCGAACCCGCCCACAAGACCGATCACCGGCAGTGCCGAGCTGGAACCCGTCTCGGCGAGGCTGCCGGTGGCGGACACCTCGTTCACGTCCGAGAGGTCCTTCATGCCGCCGGTCTGCGGCTTGGCGTCGTTCGGGTTACCGGCGTCGGAGCCGGCCGCGAGGATGTCGAAGAAGTAGAACCAGCCGTTCGGGTCGTCGGCGATCCAGCAGCCCTCGTCGTCGGCGTACTCGGCGAGGCCGCCGGTCAGGCCCATGGAGTCCGGCACCTTGCCGCTGACGCTGAGCCGCAGCTTGTACGAGACCGACTGGCCCGCGCCGAGCGAGAACGCGGGGAACGTGCCGCCCTCGCCCGCGGCGTCCGCGACCGTCGTCCAGGTACCGGAGGACTTGTCGAAGATCTGGAGCTTGATCTGGCCGGAGTAGTCCTTCTCGTCGTCCCAGCCGAACGCGGCGACGCCGAGCAGCGGCTTGATGTCCTTGACCTCGTCGTCTCCCTTGTTGGAGACGTTGAACGAGAACGCGGTCCATCCGCCGCCGGCGACGACCGTCTCGGGCAGCCCGGACAGGCCGCTGGTCACGTCGGCGCTGAGCTCGGCGGTGCTGTTGCCGTCCTCGTCGACGCAGAGCTCGGGGTCCTCGTCCACGGGCGCGCTCTCGCTGGCGCTCGGCGACGGGGACGCGGACGGGGAGGCGGCCGTGCTGCTCTTGTCGGCGGCCGGGGTGGTGTCGTCGGCCGCGGGCGTGGTGTCGTCCGCGGCAGGTGTCGTGTCGTCGGCCGCGGGAGTCGTGTCGTCAGCGGCCGGAGTCGTGTCGTCCGCGGCGGGCGTGCTGTCCTCTGCCGCCGGGCTGCTCGTAGACGTGGTGGGAGTCGCAGTCTCGTCGCCCGTCGCGAACGCGGTCGGCGCCGAGAGCAGGGCGAGTGGGGCGATGACGGCCGTCGCGGCCGCTGCGGCCATGGCACGGCGAAGCTTCATGAAGACCTCGGAAATCCGGTGCGCCGCAGGTAGCAGCGCACTTGGGAGGCCTCCGCGTGTGGGGCGCGGGGGGTGGCCCTTGGTTCGCCAGGTTTGATTCGTGAAGCCGGATAATGGTTGTGCCCGCACTCACAGGATCTTTATATGACCCAGGTCACTTCCGAGCGGGCGCGACTCCCGAGCGGACGTGCGAAGGGCCCCGCGGGAGGTCGGCCGCGGGGCCCTTCTTTCGTCAGCACCGACGTCAGGGCAGCGCCGGTGCCGGTAGCGGCGCCGGGGGGTTGCGCCGCTTGTCCTGGTTGCTTCGTCTTGTGCTTCCCGCCGGTCGGCCCCGAGCGTCCCCGGAGCCGACCGTTCTCTTGGGTGACCGGGCTGCTGTCCCCTGCCGTCCGGTCACCTTCCCGGAGCGAGGTCCCACGACGCACAGCACGACCCGTACGTCTCATCGCTCCAGCGAGCCACGCGTGGTTCTCTCGAGCCCGCCCCTGGCTGGCACGGACACCGGTACCAACGAAGCCGCTCGCGCGGCGGTCACGCGCCGTACGGGTGAGAGCGGGACCGAACTCAGATGCGACCCCGGCACAGTTCGAGGAGCGTCATGGCGAGGGACGTACCCGGCTTGCCCAACGCGTCCCTGTAGTGGCCCAGGACGTCCATCTCGCGGGAGAGGTTCACGCGCCGGCCGCCGGAGGCGATCCGCGCCTCCTGGATGACGGCGGACACGGCCATCCGTTCCTGGATCAGCCCGATGATCCGGTCGTCCAGGGCGTCGATGCGCTCACGGGCACCGCTGATCACGTCGGCGGCTTCGGGGGTACGGGCGCCGGTCACGTCGGTGGCGGTCATGTCGGGGCTCCTCATTCGATAGGCGTTCGATGGGTGGGGTGAGGCGGCCTCGGAGCGACACGACCCGGGAAACGCCAGACGCCCCGGGCCTTGTCGGCCCGGGGCGCCTGGGAAGTCGCTTGTCAGTAGCTCAAGCAGCACGACCATGGCATCCGGCGGGCCGGTTGCCATAGGTAAAGAGGAAGGTCGGGTGCGTGAGCATGGGGTTCAGTATGCCACGGCGCCTTCTGGGGGCGGAGCCCCAGCGCACGGTGACACGGTGAGGGGCCCCACGGCCACCCCGTTAGAATCGGTAATCACAGCCCCCGCCCCACCGCCGGAAGGCACCCCGTGTCATCAGCGACCCCCGCCCCCGACACCGTCCTGGTCGTCGACTTCGGCGCGCAGTACGCCCAGCTCATCGCCCGTCGCGTCCGCGAGGCACGGGTCTACAGCGAGATCGTGCCGAGCACCATGCCGGTCGCCGAGATGCTCGCCAAGAACCCGGCGGCGATCATCCTCTCCGGCGGCCCCTCCTCGGTGTACGCCGAGCGCGCCCCTCGCCTCGACCGCGAGATCTTCGAGGCCGGCGTCCCCGTCTTCGGCATGTGCTACGGCTTCCAGCTGATGGCGACGGCCCTCGGCGGCACCGTCGACAACACGGGCGCCCGCGAGTACGGCCGTACGCCCCTCCACGTCTCGAAGTCCGGCTCCACCCTCTTCGAGGGCACCCCGGCCGAGCAGTCGGTGTGGATGTCGCACGGCGACGCCTGCTCCGCCGCCCCCGAGGGCTTCACCGTCACGGCCTCCACGGACGTCGTCCCGGTCGCCGCCTTCGAGAACGACGAGAAGAAGCTGTACGGCGTCCAGTACCACCCCGAGGTCATGCACACCACGCACGGCCAGCAGGTGCTCGAGCACTTCCTGTACCGGGGCGCGGGCCTGACCCCGACCTGGACCGCGGGCAACGTGATCGAGGAGCAGGTCGCTGCCATCCGCGAGCAGGTCGGCGACAAGCGCGCGATCTGCGGTCTGTCCGGCGGCGTGGACTCCGCCGTCGCAGCCGCCCTCGTACAGAAGGCCATCGGCTCGCAGCTGACCTGCGTGTACGTCGACCACGGCCTGATGCGCAAGGGCGAGACCGAGCAGGTCGAGAAGGACTTCGTGGCCGCGACCGGCGTACAGCTGAAGGTCGTCGACGCCGAGGAGCGCTTCCTCAAGGCGCTCGCGGGGGTCTCCGACCCCGAGGAGAAGCGGAAGATCATCGGCCGGGAGTTCATCCGGGTCTTCGAGCAGGCGCAGGCGGAGATCATCGCGGACGCGGGTCCCGAGGTCGCCTTCCTGGTCCAGGGCACGCTCTACCCGGACGTGGTCGAGTCCGGTGGCGGTACCGGCACGGCCAACATCAAGTCCCACCACAACGTCGGCGGGCTCCCCGAAGACCTCGAGTTCAAGCTGATCGAGCCGCTGCGCAAGCTGTTCAAGGACGAGGTGCGGATGGTCGGCCAGGAGCTCGGCCTGCCGGACGAGATCGTCCAGCGCCAGCCGTTCCCCGGTCCCGGCCTGGGTATCCGGATCGTCGGCGAGGTGACGAAGGAGCGTCTCGACCTGCTCCGTGACGCCGACGCCATCGCCCGCGAGGAACTCACCGCGGCCGGCCTCGACCGGGACATCTGGCAGTGCCCGGTGGTCCTGCTCGCGGACGTCCGCAGCGTCGGCGTCCAGGGCGACGGCCGGACCTACGGCCACCCGATCGTCCTGCGCCCGGTCTCGAGCGAGGACGCCATGACCGCCGACTGGTCGCGGCTGCCGTACGACGTCCTCGCGAAGATCTCGACCCGGATCACGAACGAGGTCGCGGACGTCAACCGGGTCGTCCTCGACGTGACGAGCAAGCCGCCGGGGACGATTGAGTGGGAGTGAGCTTCTTCTGTGCGGCTCAGGTCCGCTTGAGCGTGCGCACCGGCTCTCCGGGTTTCCAGACCTGGACGACCAGGTAGGTGTCGTCCTCGACGTAGGTCCGTACGACCTCCATCAGCTCGGTGCGGAAGAGGTGGAACGGCTCCGGCGGTTCCACCTCTTTCGCATACCCGGCCCGCGTCTCGGGGTCGTCCACCTCGATCGCCCGCCCGCTGATCCGGACGTCGCCGCCGCCCATGCCGGTGCCGTCTCCCGGGTTCGCCTGGAGCGCGAAGCGCTGGTCGCGGCGCAGATCGAGCGCCTTGAGCGAGCCCGGCATCATGCCCAGCCACAGCTCACCGTTCAGGAAACGCACCTCGAGGCCGGTGGTGCGCGGCGATCCGTCCTTGCGCAGGGTCGCGAGGGTGTGGTGGGTGTAGGCGCCGAAGCGTTCTTCGACGGTCTTGGCCAGTTCGGGTTCCGCTGCGGAGAAGGCCGCCCAGGTTGCCCAGTTCATAGCGGACAGTCTCCCGCCGATACCCGACACCTTCTGTCTGGTATTGGCGGCGTGCGCCATCTTTACCCATCGGCTTCACGCACCAGCGCTGTTCTCTTGTGCTGACCGACGGTAACTTCCGCCCCGTAAAGCTACGCAGTGCTGGAGGAAACATGCACGGGATGCCCGAAGCCGGGCCCACACCGCCCCTGCCGCTGCCCACCGACCGGTTGCGGTTCGCCATGCCGCCGATGCACGAATCGGTCGAGGACGAGCGGCGGCACCGCAAGGAGCGGCTCGCGGGCGCGCTGCGGATCTTCGGGCGGCTCGGCTTCGAAGACGGGGTGTCAGGGCACATCACCGCGCGCGACCCCGAGTTCAGCGACTGCTTCTGGGTCAATCCTTTCGGGATGCCGTTCCGGCACGTCACGGTGAGCGACCTGGTGCTCGCCAACTCGGACGGGCAGGTGGTCGACGGCAGCTACCACGTCAACCAGGCGGCGTTCACCGTGCACGCCCAGGTGCACGCGGCCCGCCCCGACGTCGTCGCCGTCGCCCACTGCCACTCGGTGCACGGGCGGGCGCTCTCCGCGCTGGGCGACTTCCTGGACCCCATCACTCAGGAGAGCTGCGCCTTCTACGAGGATCACGCCCTGTACGACGCCTACACCGGCGTCGCCGTCGACGCCGACGAGGGCCGCCGGATCGCCACCGCCCTCGGCTCCCGCAAGGCGCTCGTGCTGCGCAACCACGGGCTGCTGACCGTCGGGGACTCGGTGGACGCGGCGGCCTGGTGGTTCCTGTCGATGGAACGGTCCTGTCAGGTCCAGCTGACCGCGAAGGCGGCCGGCCGGCCCGTCCTGATCGACCACAAGGCGGCGGTGGCCACGCGGGAGCAGACGGGCGGGGACCTGGTGGCATGGATCAACTACCAGCCCATGTGGCAGGACATCAGCCGCAGCGAGCCTGATTTCTTGAGCTAGCTGAGCTGGTTCAGCTGGTTCGGCCAGCTGAGCTGGTTCAGCGGTTCAGCTGGTCGGGCTAGAAGCCCCGGAGCACCGCCGCCTTCGTCATCGCGAACTCCTCGTCGGTGAGCACCCCGTCCCGGTGCAGTTCGCCCAGCTCGCGCAGCCGCCGCAGGAGGACGTCGTGATGGTCGGCCTGGGGCGGCACGGCGGCCGTCGTGAGGCGGGGCCGGGGCGCGTGCCGCTCGCCGTCCTCGACGCCGGTGCGGGTGGAGGGGTGGGACAGCCGGGCCGTGACCGCGGTGGCGACGAGGGCCGTGAGCAGGTCGCGGCGGGCGCTGCCCCACAGGTCCAGGGCGTACGGGTCCTTCTCCGGCGGCAGTTTGGAGAACACCGTCTCCCGGGTCACGAAGCGCAGGAAGCCGTCCTCGTAACCGGAGTTGGGCAGCCACTCGACCTGGACGAGGTCCCCGATGTTGATGATCCGCGGGCCGGTGGCCCGCTTGAGCCGGTCGGAGGTGTCGGACCAGTCGATGCGCACCTGGGTGCCGTCGAAGGAGACCGTGCCGTCGGAGGAACGCACCGAGACCGGGACCGGTGGACCCGGCAGGAGGTAGGCCTTGGTCGGTTCCTTGGGGATCTGGTCCAGGAGCAGGGAGCGGCGGATCTCCTCGGCCACGTACTCGGCGACCCCGGCGCGGTCGACGTCCACCAGCAGCCGGTAGGGATCGGCCGGATCGGGCAGGCGGCCCCCCGTCGCCTGGAGGAGCGGGTCGGCGCCCTCGCGCAGCCGCATGCGCAGCCGGCCGCGCTTGCGTTCGGGCTCGAAGACGATGCCCGAGATGGCCTCCAGGGGCACGGCGACCTCTCCGTACGTCTGCCGGAACAGCGGCACGGAGCGGTGGAGCCCCGGCGTGATCCGGACCGTGCTGCCGTCAAAGGCCCAGGTCCCGTCGCGCTGGATGATCTCGGCCATGGACAAATTCTCGCAGCCGGGTCAACACGGCAGGCCCGACTTCCCCCGTGCTGACCAGACCGGGCGGACGCGGACGCGCCGGGTAGGGCACAATTCCGCTGTCGTCGTAGGGGGAACTTGCGTGGCAGTGGCCGGATTCCGCGAAGGGGCCACCGATCGTGAAGGTCGTGGCTCGTGAGGCCGCGGGAAAGCGGGCGTTGGACGTGGCGGTACAGGAGGCGAGACAGGGCGGGGCAGCGGGCGGGCCGGGCGGAGCGTCCACGAGTGGGCACGGACGTGCGCACGGAGGCGGTTGCACCTGCGGGGACTGTCCGCACGGCGCGCGTGCGGGGCACCGGCGGGCGGTCGCCGAGTTCCTGCTGAAGCGGGACGAGTTCGCGGCAGGGCAGGGGCTGCCCGCGGGGGTGGCCCACTCGGCGTCGGCCTCCCGGCAGTGGGTCTCGGAGGAGCTGACCCAGTCCGCGGAACTCGTCGCCGAACGCGGCCGGGCCGAGGGCGAGGCATGGCTGGGACTGCTGTGGCGCCGTACGACGATCGCGGTGTGGGCGCTGGTCGTGCTGTTGCTGTTGGCGCAGTCGCTCACGGCGATCGGCGCGGGCTGGACGACGGCGCGCACGGCCGGACTGCTCGCGGCACTGCTGGTGGCCGGCGCGGTGACGGCGGCGTCGTGGTTCCACCGGGCCTGCGGTGGCGCGCTGGCCCCGCTGATCGGCGAGGACAACCGCCTGTCCACCTCGCGCGCGGTGGCGGTCGGCTGGGTGGTGTTCGTCGCGTACGCCGTGCTGGTACTGGTGGGGCGGTTGGCCGCGGCCTCCGGACACACGGAGCGGGACGCGCTGATCTCCGGGCTCGGACTCGCCCGGGGCGCGGGCGTGGTGACCGTGCTCGCGGTGGTGTGCGCGATCGCGGTGCTGGTGCGGCGGGTGGTCGGGCTGCGGGTGCTGGGTCAACGGTTGCAGAAGGTACGGGCCGAACGGCCCAGGGCGGCCGACGTGCTGACGGACGACGCGGGCCGGGGGACCTTCGCGGACATCCAGTACGTCGTGATCAGCGGGGTGGCTCTGCTGTTCGCGGCGGTACGGCTGGCCCGGCGGCCGGACCAGTTGCCGGACCTGCCGTGGGGGCTGGCGGTGGTGGTGCTCGTGTCGGCCGGGACCTATCTGGCCGGGAAGTACGCGGAGGGCGGGCGGCCGGTGATCCTTTCCGTGGTGCGGGCGAGGGAGGCCGGTGACCTTGACGGGCCGATCCGGACCGGCGACGACGTGGAGATCCGGGGCGCCGGGTTCGTGCCGCCGGGGGCACAGGGCGCGGACCGGTTGTCGCAGATGGTCGTGCGCATCGGCGCGGTGAACGTACGGGTGCCGCTGGTGCCGGTGGCCGGGGGCTTCAGCAATCCGACGGACGCGGTGCTGACCGTGCCGGTGCCGGTGGATGTGGAGCCGGGGCGGGTGGATGTGCAGGTGGTGACCGCGGCCGGGGTGGAGACGAACCGGTATGCGATCGATGTGACGGAGTGACGGCAGCCGCTGAAGTCGGGTCAAGTCGGAGAAACTGGTCGCGCGGGGTTGAGCGGGGTTTCCCTGGCGTGCGTATCGTCTTCTGAGGAGTCACTGCACGGCGGGCGAGAGGCGGCTAGGAGCGATGACTCACGGCATTCGTACGGACACGCATTCCCCCTATCTGGACGGCGACCGGGACTGGCGCGAGACCGCCACCCGATACGCGCTGCTTCCGCTCCGCGTCTTCCTCGGCGTCACCTTCATCTACGCCGGCCTGGACAAACTCACCGACAGCGCCTTCATGAAGAACTCCGGTTCCGGCTCGATCGGTGATCTCATGCGCACCATCCGCGACTCCTCGGCCATCCCGGCCCTGGTGGACCTGGCCCTGAAGAACCCCGTCGGTTTCGGCTACGCCATCGCCTTCGGTGAACTCGCCGTCGGTATCGGCACCCTGATCGGTCTCCTCACTCGTCTGGCCGCGCTCGGCGGCGCGCTGATCTCGCTCAGCCTGTGGCTGACCGTGAGCTGGGCCACCGAGCCGTACTACTACGGCAATGACCTCGCCTATCTGATGGCCTGGCTGCCTCTCGTCCTCGCGGGTGCGCCTTTCCTCTCCCTGGACGCGGCGCTACGCGGTCGGCGACGGAGGCGGAGGCTGGGCGGTTATCGGTAGCGGGGTCGGGATCCCGTCCGTCTGGGGACCCTGTCCGTCTGGGGACCCCCTTCCGTCCCGGGACCCCCTTCCGTCCTCGGTCAGTGCGGTGCCGGTGGCTGATTCGCGGAGGGGAGCGGTGGCGGTGGCCCGGCGAGGTCCGTACGGCCCGCTCCGCGGCGTTTGCGTATGCCCCGGGTCAGGACTCCGACCGCGCCCGCCAGGCACAGGCCGCCCACGACCACGGGGATGATCACGAACCAGGGGGTGTCCCAGAGGCCCCCCGCGTCACCGGCGTAGATGATGCCCGCGAGGATGAGGAAGAGCCCGGCGACCAGCCTCCCGGGCTGGAACTCATGACGTAGCACGGCTCACCTCCGCCTGTCCGATGCCGACCCGCAGGTCGAGGTCGAGCGTGCCGTTGGCCCTGGCCTTGGCCGCGCCCGTCGGTGCCAGGGTCACCTCTTTCTGCTTGCCCGGTGCCACGTCCACGTCCTTCTCGTCGTCGCCCGGCAACTGGATGTCGCCCACGCCCACATTGATGCTCACCTTCACGGCCACGTCCTCGGGCACGATCACCCGCAGGCGGCCCATGCCCACGTCGGCCTGCGTGGTCACCGTCTGCCCCTTCGCCAGGTCAAGGCGGCTCAGGTCCAGGGTGCCGACGCCGCTGCCGACCTTGTAGTGCTGATGGACGTCCGCCACCGCGGCGGGCCGCCAGTCCGTCCGCTCCCAGTGGGTGTTGATGTCCTTGGGCAGGGCGGCCGAACCGGCGAGCAGGGCCGCCGTGATGACCGCCAGGAAGACCGATCCCGCGCCCGTCCGCCCCAGGAACGCGCTGACCGCGATGCCTATGCCGAAGACGACGAGTGCGCAGGCCAGGCCGGTCTCCACGCTGGTGCCCAGTGTCCGGTCCTCCCACGTCAGGCGGGTGCCGAGAGTGCCCGCGATCAGGGCGAAGACGAGGACCCAGCCGCCTATCCAGCGGGGGCCGCGCGGCTTGGGGGGCTGCGCGCGCGGGGTGGGTATGCCACCGCGGTGGTCCCAGGAGGAGCCGAGGCTGATGTTGACGGCCGCCGCGATGTCCCGGTCGCGGGAGTCCTGGGGGCCCCACAGATAGCCGGTGCCGCCCACGTGTGTGCCGTCCTTGACGATGGGGTCGCGCCACCAGGACGAGTAGGCGGCGGGCACCGGCGGCGCCTGGGCCTCCGGCGGGGCGTCGGCGACGGCCTGCGCGCCCAGGGGGTCGGTGTCGGGGGCGCCGCGCTGCCGTGACCAGTACCCCGCGCCCGCGAGGAGCAAGGAGAGGACGACGGCGAAGGTCAGCACCCCGCCGTTGTTCAGCAGGGTCAGGAACACTCCGCAGCCGACCAGCGCGAACAGCACCGCCGTCAGCGCCTGGCCGTCGACGCGGCCGGTGAGCAGTTTGCGCAGCTCGTTCTCGTCCTCGTCGTCGTACGGGACGAAGAGCCAGGCGAAGCCGTAGAAGATGAGGCCGATGCCGCCGGTGGCGGAGAGTACCGCGAGGGTGATCCGGAAGATCACCGGATCCATGTCGTACTGCCGCCCCAGCCCGGCGCACACACCGGCGAGCAACTTGTGCCGCCTCCCGCGCCGGAACTTACGGGGCAACTCGGCCGCACCGGTTTCGCCGGGCGCCTCGGGCGTCGCGGCCTTGTCCTCTGGATCTCCTGGATCTCCTGGATCTCCGGGCGCGCTCGCCCGCCCGCGCATGCCTCCCTGTTCCTGTGCGCGCGGTTCCCCGGCCGCGGGGGCCGCGGTGCGCGCGTCGGACGAGGTGCCCTCGTCGGGCGCGGAGTCCGCGGCGTGCTGGTGCTCTGTCATGTGTCCATGGTGACGGGCGCACCGCCGCAGCGGCAGTCGGTAGGACCCTGGCCGGACCCTGATATCTGCCCTGAGCCGGCGCCGGGGAAGCGTTCGACAGAGCCGGCGGCCGAAGATCAGGGGAGTCTCGGGGGTCGACCCTGATGCTCCGCTGGGCCGACCGTGTGACCATCAATGGCATGCCGGAAGCCGCGACAGCGCCACTCGTCGAACCGCGGCCGCCGCGCAAGCTCTACCGCAGCAGTGACGGACGCTGGCTCGGTGGTGTGGCGCGGGGGCTCGCCGGGCATCTCGGGCTGCCCGTGATCTGGGTGCGGCTCGTCTTCGTCGGCCTGTTCATGGCGGACGGCCTCGGTGCCCTGCTGTATGCCGCGTTCTGGTTCTTCGTACCCCTCGGCGTCGGCGGGGTCGGCGGTCAGCGGCCCCCGTCCCTCGTCACCGCCGAGACCTCGCCGGACGGCCGCCGCAGACTCGTCGCCCGCAGGCCGGACAAGGGCCAGATCGTGGCCCTGCTCCTTATGGTCGTCGTGGCCATGGTCTTCGTGGGCAATGTGAATCTGGGCAACGGCGCCAAGGCCTACCTCTGGCCGATCGTCCTCGTCGGCGCCGGCGTCGCCCTCGTCTGGCGCCAGGCGGACAATGCCCGCCGGGCCCGCTGGGTCGAGGCCGGCCGCCGCCGGCGCACGCTCACCCTGCTGCGCGCGGGTGCGGGTGTCCTGCTCGTCACCGCGGGCGTCTCCGGCATCTTCGTCCTCCAGGGATCGGCCGCCCACCTCGGCTCGATCCTCCAGGCGGCTCTCGCGGTCCTCGTCGGCATAACGCTCCTTGCCGGTCCCTACCTGGTGCGCATGACCCAGGACCTCTCCGAGGAGCGTCTGATGCGTATCCGCGCCCAGGAGCGCGCCGAGGTCGCCGCCCACGTCCACGACTCCGTGCTGCACACCCTGACCCTGATACAGCGCAGCGCGGAGAACCCGGCAGAGGTGCGCCGCCTCGCCCGCGCCCAGGAACGCGACCTGCGCACCTGGCTGTACAAACCCGAGGGCACCGGCAAGGACGAGGCCGACGAACCCACCACCCTCGCCGACGCGGTACGGCGCAACGCCGCGGAGGTCGAGGACAAGCACGGAGTCCCCATCGAGGTGGTCGTCGTCGGCGACTGCCCCCTCGACGAGAGAATCGGCGCACAGATGCAGGCCGCGCGCGAGGCAATGGTGAACGCGGCCAAGTACGGTGGCGAGGGCGGCGCCGTCCAGGTCTACGCCGAAGTCGAGGGCAAGACGGTCTTCGTGTCCGTCCGGGACCGCGGCCCCGGCTTCGACCTCGACTCGATACCCGCCGACCGCATGGGCGTCAGAGAATCGATCATCGGCCGCATGGAGCGACACGGCGGCACGGCGCGACTGCGCGCGGTGCCGGACGGCGGCACGGAGGTCGAGCTGGAGATGGAGAGGGCGGAGAAGACGTCATGAGCGACCCGACCGAGGCGAACAGTACGGCGGGAGCGGCGGAGGCGGGCGAGCGTCACGTGCGCGTGGTCCTCGTCGACGACCACCGCATGTTCCGCACAGGTGTGCAGGCCGAGATCGGCCAGACCGAGCAGACCGGTGTCGAGGTCGTCGGCGAGGCCGCGGACGTCGACCAGGCGGTCACGGTCATCACCGCGACTCGGCCCGAGGTCGTCCTCCTCGACGTCCACCTCCCGGGCGGCGGCGGCGTCGAAGTCCTGCGCCGCTGCGCCCCGTTGATGGCCGACGCCGAACAGCCCGTCCGCTTCCTCGCCCTGTCCGTCTCGGACGCGGCGGAGGACGTGATCGGAGTGATCCGCGGCGGCGCGAGGGGCTACGTGACGAAGACGATCACGGGCGCGGACCTGATCAACTCCATCTTCCGAGTCCAGGAGGGCGACGCGGTCTTCTCACCGAGGCTCGCCGGTTTCGTCCTGGACGCCTTCGCGTCCACGGACGCGCCGCCGGTGGACGAGGACCTCGACCGCCTCACCCAGCGCGAGCGCGAGGTGCTGCGCCTGATCGCCCGCGGGTACGCGTACAAGGAGATCGCCAAGCAGCTGTTCATCTCCGTGAAGACGGTGGAGTCCCATGTGTCGGCGGTGCTGAGGAAGCTTCAGCTGTCGAACCGGCATGAGCTGACTCGGTGGGCTACGGCTCGGCGGTTGGTGTGACTGTCCGGTAGGCGTGTACGCGATCCTGTCCAGGGTCTGAGGAGCGTTGACCGGCGTCCTCACCCGGTGAGCGGACCAGCTCGAACCAGACGGTCTTGCCGATGCCGCCGGACCGAGGTCTCGCACCCCAGCGGTCCGACAGCGCCGCCACCAGCGCCAGGCCTCGGCCGGACTCGTCGTCCGGCAGCGCCGGGCGGGGCGTCGGCGGTGTGCCGTTCGCGTCCGCGACCGAGACGTGGAGGGGTTCGGCCTCCAGGGTGCAGCGGGTCCAGATCTCGCGTCCGGGGGAGACCTTCGCGTGGCGGTAGGCGTTCGTCATCAGTTCGCTGAGCAGGAGTACGGCCGTCTCCGTCACCTCGTCCGGGAGCTTCCAGGCGACGGCCTGGTCGCGGAGGAGGGCTCGGGCCCGGCCCACGCTGCGGGCGTGACGGGGCAGCCGCCACTCGACTTCCTCGGGCATGCGCGCTTCGTTCCTTGCGTGTGATTCTCCGTCATTTGTGGTGATCAGGCTGGTCGTTGGCGCGTAGCCTCGGGAGTAGCGGAACGGGTACACAGCGTGCTTGTACACGGTGTGGTGGCGGGAGGCGGAGGGTGCGGTGACTTCCGGGGCGTCTCAACAGGCTCAGCAGAACTGGCGGTACTGCGGTGGGCAGATCAAGCTGTGGCGGGAGGAAGCGGGGGTCGCGCGGCAGGCGCTGGCCGATGAGGCCGGGTACGACTACGAGTACGTCAAGTCGATGGAGTGCGGGCGGCGCAGGCCGACGTTGCGGTTGTTGCAGGTCGCGGATCAACTGTGGGGGGCGCGGGGGAAGTTGGTGGCCGGGCATGAGTTCCTCAAGCCTGAGCCGTTTCCCGCGCGGTCGCAGGAGTACATGGGGATCGAGGCCGAGGCGATCGTTGTGCATCACTATGCGCTTGGGCTGATTCCCGGCCTCTTGCAGACAGGGGAGTACGCGCGAGCGCTGATCAGCGAAAGCTGCCCGCCGATGGACGACGAGACGGTGGAGGAACGGGTTCGAGCACGGTTGGCGAGGCAGGAGGCGCTGACGCGCCGCACGAAGACGGTGTACGGCTTCGTCATCCACGAGGCCGCGTTGCGCACCGAGGTGGGCGGACGGGAGGTTATGCGGCGTCAACTGTTGCGTCTCCTGGAGGTCAGCGCGCTGCGTAACGTGTCCATCCAGGTGCTGCCGTTCGGGAAGTGCAACGGCATCGCGCTCAATGGCCCGTTCGTATTGCTTGAGACTGCTGAACACGAGCGCTTCGCATACGTCGAGGGGCCCGAGACCAGCGTGCTGCACGCCGACGGTGACAAGGTCTCCTCCCTCGCACAAGTGCATGGCATGATCCGCATGCAGGCGCTCGGAGTTGAGGAGTCGGCAGCATTCATCAGGAAGGTGGCAGAGGAGCTATGAGCGAACCCCTGACGTGGTTCAAATCTAGCTACAGCGACTCCCAAGGCGGCGAGTGCCTCGAAGTCGCCCCCCGCCCCCACACCATCCACATCCGCGACTCGAAGCTCGGCACTCGAAGCCCCCGCTTCGAAGTCCCCCCGGACGCCTGGGCGGCCTTCGTCGTGTACGCATCCCGCGAGGCCTGAGCCCCGGGCTTCGGGGGCCGAGATTCGAGCCTCTTTTTCAAGGAACGGGCGGACAGAATCCACCCACCCTCCCGCCCTCCCCGCGCCTCAACTCGCCCGCGCGGCAGCCAAAGTGACTTTTCGTGATCGGCTTGCGACGCGCTGTCGCGACCGTCTAGCGTTCGCCACAACAAACAACCCCGGCCGGGTGTTACCAGCACCCGCCGGGGTCTCACCCCAAGATCCGTGGCTTAGGACGATCTCGTGGCTTACGAAAACTCTATCGCGGCCCTGCCCGCACTCGCAGCGCATCCCATGGCCAAGCCCGGCTACGGCAAGCGCTCCGCCCCGGACCAGAAGCCCCCGCGCCGAGGCGATTTCGACCACCTCCCCGCCCGTGAGGCGTACCTCGCCGCCCTCCTCGACCGGCTCTGCGAGAACGCGGCCATGGACGCCAAGACCCTCGCCAAGGCGCAGCCGCTCTACGGTCAGCAGGCCGTCCGCTCGGCGCTCAACGAACTCGGCCGGGCTGGTCATCTGCGCCGGGTACGCCGCCGTATCCAACCGGAACAGGGCGGCACAGGTACTCGCTGGGTCTTCCACACCTACTGGTCCCGCACCGCACGTGACGACGAATGGTGGGCCCGGTTCCTCGATGGTGATGTGCCGCCGGAGACGGATGCCGCCGGCGACGTGGCACCCCACACACTCCACGGTGCGTCAGCCGATTCACCGCAGCCGAAGCCGCGACCCACTCCCGAACCCCAGCGGCCCGCGACCTCCGCCGCCTACAACGCCCTCGCCCAACTCGGCCTCCGCGACCCCCGCCTCGCCCTCTCCTCCGCCGACTGCGCCGCCCTGGAGGAGTTGGCCGGTGACTGGCTCGCTCGCGGAGTGACCGCCGAGCAGTTGGTGCAGATCGTGTCGGCGGGGCTTCCCGAGGACGTCCACTCGCCCCGGGCCTTCGTACGACGCAGGCTGGTCGACAAGTTGCCGCCCGAGCGGCCCGCCGTTGTAGCCCAGTTGCCTCGCACGCTCATGGAGTGCACCGACTGCGGCGTGCCCGGACGCCCGGAGGCGTTGCCCGGCGGCCTCTGCCGGGCCTGCGGCTGCCGGGACGGGAGTGTGACACGAGAGCCGACGGAGGTGCGGCCATCAGCGGTGCGGGCTCGGGCTGCGCAGGTGCGCGCCGCCATTCGCACGCCACAGCGTGCGTGAAGTCCTCGGCCTTTCGCGGCGACTGACGGCCCTTCCCCGTCCGCCGCGCCCCGCCGCCCACAGGTGTACCTATGAAATAAGAGAGTCTCATATTCCCATGCGATACCCTCGTATCATGGCAGTCAAAAAGCCCATCTCCGTCACTCTCGATCCGGATGTACTCGAAGAGCTGCAGCAACTCGTCGAGGCAGGCGAGGCCCCGTCGCTCTCGGCGCTGATCAACGAGACGATGCGAAGCCGCGTCGAGCGTCGACAGCGAGCCGAGCAGGCTCGGGAGTACATCGAGGAGAACCTGCTGCGCGGGCAGGCGTTGACGGATGAGGAACTCGTCGAGGCACGCGGCATGCTGGCCGCGAACAAGGCCCGCACCGACGCTCGCCGCAAGGGCACAGCCGCGTGAGCGACGGGATCGTCCTCGATCACCATGGCCTGCTGGCCCTGGGGCGAGGCCATCGGGTGCTGTCCGGGTTCGTCGTGGCGGCGCACGAGGATCCGCTGTACTCGGTGATCGTTCCGGCACTCTGCCTCGCGGAGGCGACGAAGAGCCGCCCGGGCATCTCGGTGCACCTTGCCCAACTCCCCGCTGTGGAAGTGTCGTCGATCGACCGGCTCGTCGCCGACACCATGGGGCGGATCGCCGTGACGTTCTTCCCTGGGAAGGGGTGGGCGCCTCTGCATGCCGCGGTGGTGAGTATGACGACCGGTTGGGAGGTGGCCACGACGGAACCCGAGGAGTATCACGGGCTCGGGGTCCCCCTCTTGCCCGTGACGCGAGAGTGAGGCTGCCTCACACCACCCGAGCAGCCCCCGCGAACGGCATCTCGCTGATCGGCGCCACCCGTACCGGCGCCGACGGCCTCGGGGCGTGGATCATCTGGCCGTTGCCGACGTAGATGCCGACGTGGCTGATGCCGGAGTAGAAGAACACCAGGTCGCCCGGGAGCAGTTCGGAGCGGGAGACGCGGCGGCCTGCGTCGATCTGGGCGTAGGTCGTGCGGGGCAGGGAGATGCCGGCGGAGCGGTAGGCGGCCTGGATGAGGCCCGAGCAGTCGAAGGCGTCCGGGCCCGTCGCGCCCCATACGTAGGGGCTGCCGAGCTTGGCGTAGGCGTACGAGACGGCCGCCGCCGCACGGGAGTTGGGGGCCTGGGAGGTGGCGGAGCCGGTGGCCGCGAGGCCGTCCCGGCCCGCTGTCGACGACCGTGAGGCGCGGGACGCGTCGCCCCCGAGCCGCGTGCGCTCCTGGGCGGTCAGCTGGGACAGCAGGCGTCTGGCCGTGCCCAGCTTCCCGTTGATCGTCTTCTTGTGCCGGTTCAGCTCGGCCTGACGGGACTTGAGCGAGGTCAGCTCGATGTGCGCGGCCCCGCGCAGCCGCTCGATCTCCCGCAGCTGCTTGCGGACGGTCGCGACGGAGGAGGCCTGGCGGTTGCCCGCCCGTTCCACGAACTCGGCGCCGTTCAGGTAGCCGTCGGGGTCCTCGGAGAGCGCGAGTTGCAGCGCGGGGTCCAGGCCGCCTTCGCGGTACTGCGCGGCCGCCGTCGAACCCAGTGCGTCCCGCGCCGAGTTGAGCTTCTCCGTCTTGCGCGCCGCCTCGTCCTGAAGGGTCGCCAGCCGGGTCTCGGCACCCTTCGCCTTCTCCTTCGCGCCGTTGTACCTCTCGGTGGCGACCTCCGCCTCCTGGTACAGCTTGTCCACCTTCGCCTTGACCTGTGCCGGTGTCAGCTGCGGCTCGGCGTGTCCGGTCCCGTCGAAGCCCGTCGCGGTCGCCGCGCCGGCGAGGGCGATCGTCGCCGCCGTACGGGCCGTGTTGCCGCCGGTCGAGCGTTGTCGGGGCTTGCGGTGCGCTGCCACGTGGACTGCACGTCCTTTCGTACGACCACTCTGGGACGGTTTGCGCGTCCGGCGGCGGCCCGCACAGGGGGAGCTGGACCGCCGCCGGACCTTCTTGGCGGTGGTGGCCGACTACCGCCCCTGGCCCGGGCGGCGGTGGGGAGCCGGTCACCTGGTGGAGGACGCTAAACCGCGCTGTACCGGCGCGGTGACGCGATGTGCGGAAGTGCCGCGAGCGGACCGCCGGGTGACCGTAAGTGACCGTGATCCGGTGTCGGCGCCGTCGACTTCACGCAGCGCGATGACCGAAGTGGGGATTCCGGGACAGGCGGGGGCGACGGGATGCTATGGGTCGCATATATGCAAGATCCGGTCAAGGGAGGTGGGCCGGTGTCGGGCGGCATCTGAGCCTCTGATTAGGCTCCGGACTCATGGACGTACTCATCCATCTCTTCGTCGCCCTGCACATCGTCGGCATCGCCGCGCTGCTCGGCGGTTTCCTCACGCAGATGAAGGCGATGGGCCAGGGCACGGCCCGCTTCGTCCCCGCGATGCTGCACGGCGCGCTCACCATGCTGGTCACCGGCGCGATCCTGGTCGGGCTCAACCAGGCCGACGACCAGCCCGTCAACAACATCAAGATCGGCGTGAAACTGGCCCTGCTGATCGTGATCCTCGGCCTGGTCTACGTGAAGCGCGACGACGAGAAGGTGGACAAGAGCCTGTTCGGCGTGGTGGGTCTGCTGACGACCGCGAACATCTTCATCGCGGTGCTGTGGACATGACGGATGTGACGGACGCGATGGACGTGACCGCGTCAGCAGGACCCACCACTGACCCGCGTCAGGCCGGACGTACCACGCTGTAGATCGACGACTCGCCGTCGTAGTAGATCGACTCCTCGCGGACGTACGCGCCCGGCTTCGGGGCGTGGATCATCATGCCGTTGCCGATGTACATGCCGACGTGGCTGATGTCGTCGTAGAAGAAGACCAGGTCACCGGGCTGGGCGTTGGAGAGGGAGACCGTGGTGCCGGCGTTGACCTGGTCGTAGGTGACACGCGGGATGTCGACGCCGGCGGCTTTCCAGGCGGCCTGGGTGAGGCCGGAGCAGTCGTAGGAGCCGGGGCCCGTGGCGCCCCAGACGTACGGCTTGCCGATCTGGGCGCGGGCGAAGGCCAGCGCCTTCTCGGCCTTGGTGGCGTACGAGGAGTCGGGCGCGGAGGGCGCGGAAGGTGCGGAGGTGCTGGGGGCGGTGGTGGATCCGGAGGAGCTCTCCTGCTCCTGCTGGGCCGCGGCCTCTTCCCGGGCCTTCTGCTCCGCCGCCTGCTGCCGTGCCAGCTCCGCGGCCTTGCGGGCCGCCTCCTGCTGCTTCTCCTTCTCGATCGCCGCGAGCCGTGCCTTCTCCTCGGCGGTCAGCTTCGACAGGAGTTCTCGTGCGCCGGCGAGCTTGGTCTGGACGGTCGCCTTGGCCGTCTTCAGGTCGCCCTGCGACTCGGTGAGCGTCTCGAGGCTCTTCGTGGCCTCCTGGCGCTTCTTCATCGTCGCGGACTGCTCGGTGACGTAGTCGTCGACCGCGCCTTTCTGGCGACTGGTCAGCCGGCCCATCAGCTGGTTCTGGTCGAAGTAGTCCTGCGGCGAGTCCGCGAGCAGGAAGGTCGCGGTGTCGGGGGCCGAGGCGCCGGTCCGGTACTGGGCGGCGGCGAAGGTGCCCAGTTCCTCCCGCGCCTCGTTGAGTTTCTGCGTGCGCTGGGCGACGTCGTCGAGGAGGGTGTCGACGCGCTTGCGCTGTTTCGCGGACTTCTCCTTGGCCGCGTTGTACTTGTCGGTCGCCGACTCGGCCTGGCGGTAGAGGTCGTCGACCTTCTTCTCGACTTCCTCGAGGCTCGGTTTGTCGTCGGCCGAGGGGGCGGCGTTGGCCGTCTGGGACAGCAGGGCCACGGAGGTGAGGGCCGCCGTGGCGAGGGCGGGGGTCCGTATGCCTGCTACGCGCGTGCCCGAAGGACGCGACTTGCGGTGCGACGCCAAGGGAGGCGACTCCTTCCATGCTCCGCCTACCGAGTTAGCTGTCGGGTTCGGGCGGGTGGTCTGGAAGGGTTGCCCTACGGCCGTTCCCGGAAGGGAGCCGGCCGATTCACCCCAAGTTCGGTGGGTCCCCGGCTCCGGCTGCGCGGCGGCGCACCGGACTCGGCGGAGGCCGCGCGGCCCGGCGACGTTCGCCGGAGGGGGTCGTGCGGCCTGCTCGGCACCGTAGCCAACTCGTGTGGTGCCTGTGAAGGTTGATGGGTGAAATGCCCGATACATTTTCGTGACCTTGACTCAGGGCGTCGCCGGCCATCGCGGACCGTGACGGAACGGTTCCGGAGGGCGAGAAGGCCGGGTGATGTTCTCGGGGCGGCGGCGGGGTGTCAGTGGGGCGCCCTAGACTCGGAGAGCGATGAGCAGCCTCTTTGATGACAGCTTCCTGGCGAACCTCCAGGCCCCTCGTGGGCACGCGGAGGAGCCCCCGCCGCCGCCCGACGACGATCACGTACCGGAGTCCGTTCCGGACGATCTGTTCGGCGGAAAGTTCGACGTGCCCCCGGACCGGGACGCCTACTACCGCGACGGCGCCCCGCGCCCGGCGGTGGACGCGGCCGCGCTCCTGGAGGGGCTGAACGACAACCAGCGTGCCGCCGTCGTGCACCACGGCACCCCGCTGCTCATCGTGGCCGGCGCCGGCTCCGGCAAGACGCGTGTGCTGACCCACCGCATCGCCCACCTGCTCGGCGAGCGGCAGGTCCACCCGGGCCAGATCCTCGCGATCACCTTCACCAACAAGGCCGCGGGCGAGATGAAGGAGCGCGTCGAGCAACTCGTCGGCCCGCGCGCCAACGCGATGTGGGTGATGACCTTCCACAGCGCGTGCGTACGCATCCTGCGGCGCGAGAGCAAGAAGCTCGGCTTCACGTCGAGTTTCTCCATCTACGACGCCGCCGACAGCAAGCGCCTCATGGCCCTGGTCTGCCGTGACCTGGAGCTCGACCCCAAGCGCTTCCCGCCGAAGTCCTTCAGCGCCAAGATCTCGAACCTGAAGAACGAGTTGATCGACGAGGAGGACTTCGCCGCCCAGGCCACCGACGGCTTCGAGAAGACCCTCGCCCAGGCCTACGCGATGTACCAGTCGCGGCTGCGCGAGGCGAACGCCCTCGACTTCGACGACCTGATCATGACGACGGTCAACCTGCTGCGCGCGTTCCCGGACGTCGCCGAGCACTACCGCCGCCGCTTCCGGCACGTCCTCGTGGACGAGTACCAGGACACCAACCACGCCCAGTACGCCCTCGTCCGGGAACTCGTCGGCACCTCCGAGCACCCGGTGGACGTACCGCCCAGCGAGTTGGACCTCCCGCCCGCCGAACTGTGCGTCGTGGGCGACGCCGACCAGTCGATCTACGCCTTCCGCGGCGCGACGATCCGCAACATCCTCCAGTTCGAGGAGGACTACCCGGACGCGACGACGATCCTGCTGGAGCAGAACTACCGCTCGACGCAGACGATCCTCTCCGCCGCCAACGCGGTCATCGAGCGCAACGAGTCCCGCCGCCCCAAGAACCTGTGGACCAACGCGGGCGAGGGCGCGCGCATCACCGGCTACGTCGCCGACACCGAGCACGACGAGGCGCAGTTCGTCGCCGACGAGATAGACCGCCTCACGGACGCGCGCGAGGCGAAGGCCGGGGACGTCGCGGTCTTCTACCGTACGAACGCCCAGTCCCGTGTCTTCGAAGAGATCTTCATCCGCGTCGGCCTGCCCTACAAGGTCGTCGGCGGCGTCCGCTTCTACGAGCGCAAGGAGGTCCGGGACGTCCTGGCCTACCTGCGCGTGCTGGCCAACCCGGAGGACTCGGTCCCGCTGCGCCGCATCCTGAACGTCCCCAAGCGCGGCATCGGCGACCGCGCGGAGGCGATGATCGACGCCCTCTCCCAGCGCGAGAAGATCAGCTTCCCGCAGGCGCTGAAGCGCGTCGACGAGGCGTACGGCATGGCCGCGCGCTCCACGAACGCCGTGAAGCGGTTCAACACGCTGATGGAGGACCTCCGTACGATCGTCGAGTCCGGCGTGGGACCTGCGACCGTCCTGGAAGCCATCCTCGAACGCACCGGCTACCTCGCCGAGTTGCAGGCCTCCACCGATCCGCAGGACGAGACCCGGATCGAGAACCTCCAGGAACTCGCCGCCGTGGCCCTGGAGTTCGAACAGGAGTCCGCCGAGGGCGAGGCGGTCGGCGGGCTCTCCGCCTTCCTGGAGCGGGTCGCGCTCGTCGCCGACTCCGACCAGATCCCCGACGAGGACGAGGACGGCTCGGGGGTCATCACCCTCATGACCCTCCACACCGCCAAGGGCCTGGAGTTCCCGGTCGTCTTCCTGACCGGCATGGAGGACGGCGTCTTCCCGCACATGCGCGCCCTCGGTGAGAACAAGGAGCTGGAGGAGGAGCGGCGCCTTGCGTACGTCGGCATCACGCGCGCGCGGGAACGGCTCTATCTGACGCGGTCGTCGATGCGGAGCGCGTGGGGGCAGCCGTCGTACAACCCGCCGTCCCGTTTCCTGGAGGAGATCCCGGCGCACCACGTCGACTGGAAGCGGACCGGTGCCACGGCACCGATGTCCTCGGGTCCGGCGTCCGGCGTGGCGGCCTCGCTGTCGTCGTCCCGCTCCCGCTCGGCGGCCTCGGGCGCCTCCGGCTTCGCCACGCGGCGGACCTCGGAGAAGCCGGTGGTCGCGCTGGCGGTCGGGGACCGGGTGACGCACGACCAGTTCGGGCTCGGGACGGTGGTGGGCGTGAAGGGCACGGGCGCCAACGCCGAGGCGACGATCGACTTCGGGGAGGCGAATCCGAAGCGGCTGCTGCTGCGGTACGCGCCGGTGGAGAAGCTGTAGCGACGGCTGTAGCGACAGCTGTAGCGCTGTAGCGAGAGCTGTGGCGACTGCGCCGGTGGTGAAGCTGTGCGACTGCGGCTAGGAGCGACTGCGCCGGTTGTAAGCGTGTTGCGGGCGGCTTACGTCGGGTCGAGCCCGTGACTCCGCAGCCAGGGAAGCGGATCGATGGCCGAGCCGCCGGACGGCCGTACCTCGAGGTGCAGGTGCGGCCCGGTCGAGTTGCCCGAGTTGCCCGAGTAGGCGATCGGGTCGCCGGCCTTCACCGTCGTACCGGAGGCGACGCGGTAGCTGGCGAGGTGGCAGTACCACGTCTCCGTGCCGTCCTTCGCGGTCACGATCATCATGTTGCCGTAGGCGCTGTTCCACTGCGTCCGGACGGTGCCGTCGGTGACGGCCATCACGGTCGTGCCGTAGGAGACCGGGAAGTCTATGCCGGTGTGGATGGACATCCAGTTGACGCCGGCCTGGCCGAAGTAGGCGCTGAGGCCGCGCTGGGCGACCGGCAGCGCGTACTTGGGGCGCAGCCGCTCCTTGCGGGCCGCCTCCGCGGCCGCCCTCTTCTTCTCGGCCAGTTGCTGAGCCTTGAGGTCGATACGTTCCTGCGTGCGGCTGGCCCGGTCGGCGAAGTCGTCGACGCCGGCGGAGAGGCTCTCCAGCTGGGTGTCCAGCTTGTTGTTCGCGGCGGACGGCTTGACGGCGGTCACGTCCGACGCGGTCGTCGAGGCGGCCTTGCTGTCGTCGGTGAAGGTGCCGACGGACGCGGCGGCGATCCCGGCCACCCCCATCACGCAGGCCGAGGGCACGGCGATGGTCAGCAGCGGGGAGCGCTTGGGGGGCGGACGGCGGCGGGAGCGCCCCGCGCCGCGAGCGGCAGCGCGTGTCGCCGGGGCCGGGGCTGGAGTTGGTGTGGCTTCTTCCCGGTCGCTCAGGAGCGGGGCGACGGATGCGGCGGGCATGACGCCGGTGACGCCCAACTCGTTGTCGTCTGCGGCGGTTTCGTCGTGCGTGACCTGCTCGAAGGTCGCCGTCGCCTGCTGGTCGAGGGACTGGTGGAAGGATTCGGCGTGGGGCTCGTACTCCGCGGCGGCTGCCGAGGTGCCGCCGTCGGAGTTCCACTGCGTGGCGTCGTACGCCCCGGTGTCGAAGGCCTGCGTGCCCCATTCCCAGTGCTGGGTCTGGTCGGCCGGGCATCCTGACTGGTCGGGCTGGAGCCAGGCGCCCGCGTTCCACTGGCCGCTGACGTCGGGGCTCGTGGCCTGCGGCGGGATCACGGAGAGGTGCTGCTGCTCGCCGGTCCAGGCGGTGGTGTCGTACGCGCCGCTGTCGTGGGCGGCGTGGTGCTGGGCCGCGTACGCGTCGTAGTTCAGGGTCTGCTGGCTGCCCGTGGACCACGTCGAGCTGTCGTACGACCCCGTGCCGTCGCCGGGAAGGCAGCCGAAGAGGGGGTCGGCCTCGAAGGTCGGGGTGGCGTTGCCGCCGGTTTCGAAACCTGTGGCGTCGTAGTTTCCGTACGTGGTGAAGTCGCCGTACTGGGCTTCCTGGGTGCCGTATGACGCGTAGGGCGTCGAGGCGGCGTCGGAAGCCGGAGCCGGGGTGGTCATGGTCCCCGACGGGTGACGGTCGTTCACCAACTTCTCTTTCGCCTCGACAACAGGGGCTGGCAGAGCAGTGCGGTGACTGTACCCGGCGGTATGCGGGCGCGACAATCTTCCGCGGGTTTCACGCGCGCGGGAAACGGGCATTCGGCCGTGTTTCGGGGGACTGCGGGCGCGGGTTTGGCTCTGCGTTCGAAGACTGTTCGAAGATGAATGGCTGTCCGAGGGCTGTGGGTCGGCTGTTTCAGCTGTCAGGCCACCGTCAGGCCGCCCGAGTCGGCCGTGGCTTCGGCTGGGGTCTGTTCCGTGTCGAGTACCTGGCGTATCCCGGTCGCGACGGCGGGGTGCACGGGCAGGGCGAGATGCCCGATCCCGCTCACCCGGACGCTCTGCGAGATCAGGTCGGGGTGGTCGACGCAGGCTGTCTCCAGCGGGTCCATCAGATGGTCGAGGTCGCTCCAGAAGCTGACGAAGTGCGTACGGCAGCCGGGTGCGGGCCCGGTCAGCTCCTCGATCAGCTCCGAGCTCGGGCGCATCTGGCGCACGATCGGGTGGGCGTTCGCCAGTGGCACCACTCGGGTGCCGGAGTGCGGGGTGCCGAGTGTCACGAGCGTCCGGACGCGGAAGTCACCGCCCAGGCGCTGGACGTAGTACCGCGCGATCAGTCCGCCCAGACTGTGGCCGACGATGTCGACCTGCTTGCTGCCCGTGCGCTCGCAGATCTCCTCTATGTGCCGGCCGAGCAGCGCGGCCGCGGTGCGGACGTCGCAGGTCAGCGGCGAGTAGTTGAGCGACTCGATCTGCTGCCTGCCGTGCTGGGCGAGATTGCGGCGCAGCAGGACGAAGACCGAGCGGTTGTCGATGAAGCCGTGCAGCAGCACGACCGGGGGCTTGGCCTGCGTGGGCAGCTGGGCCGGGCCGTCGTCGCCGTCGTCCGGTGTGGGGAGCGGGGACACGGGGGCGGCCCGGCGCTCCTGGGTGATGCCGGAGGGATAGAGGAGGAGGTGTCCCGCGAGGATCGTGATCTCCAGGGCGGTCGCCTTGAGAAGGGCCAGCGAGAAACCCGCCAGTCTGCTGGGCAACAGCCGCTGGCAGAAGGGAAGAAAGGGCAGCGTGGCCCCCGTGACCTTCATGGCCGACCTCCTGTCGACACGCGGGAGGACGGCTCTGTCCACCGGGTGCCCTTATGGGAAGTCGCGAGCGAGGTCGTCGACGCGGCGCGAGCGGATCGCCTGGGGCGGGGGTGGCGTGCGGCGCGTGCGCCGATGACGTGGCGAGGCTCCCTGCCGGTGGGACGACGAAGCTCCCCGCTGTCGTGCCTTACCTGCCCTGCGTGCCTTTCGTGCCGACGCCGATACGTCGCACCGCCGCGGCGCGTGGCCTGCGGCGCGGCGGTGCGACGACCTCGTTGCGGCTCCCGAACGTGTCCCACCGTGTGATTTCCCCCTCGGTATCCACCGCGAAACTGCCGGGTGCGGGATGCTGGCAATAACGTTCGTTCACTTTCCCGGCCGGTGCGGTACTTGTGGGTACAGATGAATGGAGTCGCTTCATGGAGGCAGTGATGGGTATGGCAGCCGGTCCGATCCGCGTGGTGGTGGCCAAGCCGGGGCTCGACGGCCACGATCGCGGGGCCAAGGTGATCGCGCGGGCGCTGCGCGACGCGGGTATGGAAGTCATCTACACCGGACTCCACCAGACGCCCGAGCAGATCGTCGACACCGCGATCCAGGAGGACGCCGACGCGATCGGCCTGTCCATCCTCTCCGGGGCGCACAACACGCTCTTCGCGGCCGTCATCAAGCTGCTCAAGGAGCGCGACGCGGCGGACATCCTGGTCTTCGGCGGCGGGATCATCCCCGAGGGGGACATCGCTCCGCTGAAGGAGAAGGGCGTCGCGGAGATCTTCACGCCGGGTGCCACCACGGCGTCGATCGTGAACTGGGTGCGGGCGAATGTACGACAGCCTGCGGGGGCGTAGCCGCTGCGCTGGGCTGGGGCGGCCGTTGCCTGGGGGCTCCGCCCTCAGGCCCCCAGTTCCTCCTGCATCGCCGCCCGCAACCGCAACGTAGTGACAAGTCGCTGGAACGCCTCCGCCCAGTAGCCCCCGGCTCCGGGGCTCGCGTCCTCCGGCTCGTCCGGTACTGCCATCAGCCCGTTGAGGCGGCTCGCCTCGGACGGGTCGAGGCAGCGTTCCGCCAGTCCCATCACTCCGCTGAAACTCCATGGGTAACTCCCCGCGTCCCGTGCGATGTTGAGCGCGTCCACCACGGCCCGGCCCAGTGGTGTGGCCCATGGCGCCGCGCACACTCCGAGCAGTTGGAACGCCTCGGACAGACCGTGGGCCGCGATGAATCCGGCGACCCACTCGGCCCGTTCTGCGGCGCCCAGGGTGGCGAGCAGCTTGGCCCGCTCGGCCAGGGACACCGCACCGGGGCCGCCGGCCTCGGGGGCGCCGGGCGCTCCGAGGAGGGCTCGCGCCCACCCCGCGTCCCGCTGCCGCACCGCCGCCCGGCACCACGCCGCGTGCAGTTCGCTGCGCCAGTCGTCCGCCACCGGTAGCGCCACGATCTCCTGAGGGGTACGGCCGCCGAGCCGCCCCGGCCAGGTGCCCAGTGGTGCCGCCTCCACCAACTGGCCGAACCACCACGACCGTTCGCCCCGCCCGGCGGGAGCCTTGGGTACGACGCCGTCGCACTCCATGCTCGTGTCGCACTCGTGGGGCGCCTCGACCATGAGGGTCGGTCTGTCCCGCGTGTGGTCGACGGCCACGCACGCCCCGGCCCGCACCGCCATCCGCGCGGCGAGCGCCGAACCGGGCAGCGCCGACAGCAACTCCGCGGCCGTCGCCCGGACATTGCGGCTCCGGTCGGTCAGTGCCTGTTCCAGGAACGGCTCGTCGTCCGCGGCCAGGCCCGTCCGGAGTGAGTCGAGGAACATCAGCCGGTCCTCGGCCCGCTCCGTCGCCCAGGTCGTCGCGAGCAGTTCGCGGGCGGCGGCGGGCTCGCGGGCGCGGATCGCGGCGAGCAAGGCGACCCGCTCGGCGAACAGCCCTTCCTGCCACAACTGCTGAATCCCGCCGATGTCATCGAGGTCCGGCAGCGCCGTCCCTCCGCCCGGTGTCGCACGCAGGGCGAACCGCCAGTCCGGGTTCAGCCGGGCGAGCCACACGGCACGGGGTCCCGCGAAGGCCAGCGCCGCCGGCCGCAGGTCCGTACGCCCCCGGGCCGCGTCCAGGAGCGCGGGCAGCATCTCGGGGGGTGCGGCGAAACCGCGGGCGTTCGCCGTGGCGAGCCACTGCGGCAGCAGCTCCATGAGGTCCGGCGCGGTACTTCTGCGGCCACCGCCGCCGGAGCCGGGGCGGTCGGCCAGCAGCATCGCCAGTCGGCGGGCTGCCGCGCCGGGCAGCGGCGGGCGCGAGTCCTCGGCTGCCGGTTCCGGACGCCGAGCAGCCCGACCCGGCCGCAGACCGGCCCGCCGTCGTACGGTCTCCACGGCCGCCGCGTCCAGCAGGGTCAGCGGCGCCTCGCGGCCAGGCGCGCAGCCCGGCGGGGTGCGCCGCTCCGTCCCGAGCAGTGCCGCTGTGACGAGTTCCTCCCAAGCGCCCGGCGCGGGCGAATCCACCAGAGCAGAGGTCTTGTTCATGCGGTTCCTTTCCCTTCCTCTCCGTGTCCTCGCCGTGCCGTGCCTGGAAGTGGTTGAAGGGGCACTCGGTTCGGGTGTCCGGTGGGGCAGGACATATACGTGGGTTGAGGGAGAGCGGGTGGATTGTCGGTCGGTGGTGCCTGGCGGGTCAGCACAGCGACACCGCCTCGCCCGCCCCCTCCGGCCAGGCAGTCAGCGGGGTGAACCCCCGATGGCCGCACTCGCCGAAGACCTTGACGGGACTGCCGCCCGAGAGGGCGACGAGCCGCCACAGGCCCGGACGGGAACGGGCGACGGGGGTGAGGGGCAGCGCCGTGTCCCCGTCGGCGTCCGCCAGCTGCCAGCCGTCGCCGTCCAGGGTCGCGTCCGGGGTCGGTATGACCCGGTCCAGCGTCACCGGGACCGAGTCCAGCCAGGGGTCCTCCCGGAGGGCATCGCCGTAGCGGGCGGCGGCCTGGGCCGTGGTGAGCCCCGGTGGCCGTATCGCCGCCGGAGCGGGCGGGGCGAACTGCTCGCCCAGAGCCGCGCGCGGCTGCCCGGCGCCCGGGTAGGCGGACACCTCCGCATCCAGGGCCAGCCCGACCGGCAGCGCCAGCTCCGGTGCGCGGCCGGCTGCCCCGTAGGACAGGAGCAGTGCCGTACGGTCCGATCCGGCGCCGTACAGCCATGTCCGGCGGGTCGTCAGACGCGCGTCCGACGTGTCGTACTGCGCCAGGACCAGCCAGTGGTCCCGCATCGGCGGGCCGTCCGCCGAGGCGGTCAGGCCGATGCGGGAACGGACCGTCGCCGCCAGGCCGTCGGGCAGCCGCTCGCGGCGCAGCCAGGCCCGGTCGAGGAGATGGAGGAGGGCGCACTCCTCCAGCAGGCGCACCGGCCAGCCGGGCCCGGATGACGGGATCGCACCCAATTCCCTTGCTCGGCCTGCCAGTCCGGAGGCCTGCGCGTCGACCATGCGAGCCGCCGTCTCCTCCCACAGCCCGTACCCCGCCTGCTCCGCGCCCGCCAGGCCGCCGCGCAGCAGGTCGGCCAGCCGCTGCTCCAGCTCCGTCGCCCCGGCGGTGATCCGCTCGGCCCGGCGCTCCGCCCTGCGCCGCGCCGCCTCGAGATCACCGGAGCCGGACGGGGAACCGGCCGCCTCCGCCGTCCGTTTCCCCGTCGCCCGCTGCCCTCTCCCCGCTATCCACTGCTCGGCCCACTCCGGCGGTTGCCCCGGCGGCACCGCGCCGTCCTCGCCCGCCCAGAGCAGCAGCAGCCCGAGCGCGTGTTTGCACGGGAACTTGCGGCTCGGGCAACTGCACCTGTACGCCGGGCCGGACGCGTCCGCGATGTCGACGACCGTCTGATACGGCTTGCTGCCACTGCCCTCGCACAGCCCCCACACCGTCCCTTCGCCGGACCGGCCCGCCTCGGACCACGGCCCGGCCGCGCCGAGTTTGCTTCCCGCTTTGCGTGATGCGGCGTCAGGCGCCAGTGACAGCACCTGATCCGCGCTCCAGCGCACCCCCTGCTGAGTCATGTCATCGAAGGTAGATCCCACCACTGACAATCGGCCTCGCCAGCGCGTTTGCGCAGGTCAGATCGCATTGTCAGTGGCGTGGTGCACGGTGGACACCAGATCTGAACCGGCCGAGCTGGAGGGGGCCTCAGCCATGTCTGTGTCCGTAGATTCGACGACCGTAGCTTCGACGTCCGCAGCTTCGACGTCCGTAGACCCGGCGTCCGTAGACCCGATGTCCGTGGAGGTGCGCGAGGCGGAGTCGGCCGAGGCGTTGCGGCCGCATGCCGAGGGCGCGTTCGCCGGTGAACTCCTCGCGCTCGCCGCGCAGGACGATCGCCCGCGCCCGGCCCGCTGGAAGCTGTCGCCGTGGGCCGTCGCCACCTATCTGCTCGGCGGCACCCTGTCCGACGGCACGGTGATCACGCCGAAGTACGTGGGCCCGCGCCGTCTCGTCGAGGTCGCCGTCACCACGCTCGCCACCGACCGGGCCCTGCTCCTGCTCGGAGTTCCCGGCACGGCGAAGACCTGGGTGTCCGAGCACCTGGCCGCGGCGGTCAGCGGCGACTCCACGCTGCTGGTGCAGGGCACGGCCGGCACCCCGGAGGAGGCGATCCGGTACGGCTGGAACTACGCGCAACTGCTCGCGCACGGCCCGAGCCGCGACGCCCTGGTCCCCAGCCCGGTGATGCGGGCGATGGCGGAGGGGATGACGGCCCGCGTCGAGGAGCTGACCCGCATCCCGGCCGACGTACAGGACTCGCTCATCACGATCCTGTCGGAGAAGACGCTGCCGATACCGGAGCTGGGCCAGGAGGTGCAGGCGGTCCGTGGCTTCAACCTGATCGCCACGGCCAACGACCGCGACCGCGGGGTCAACGACCTGTCCAGCGCCCTGCGCCGCCGCTTCAACACGGTCGTGCTGCCGCTGCCGGAGAGCGTCGAGGCCGAGGTCGACATCGTCTCGCGCCGGGTCGACCAGATCGGCCGCTCCCTCGCCCTGCCGGCCGCGCCGGACGGCTTCGAGGAGATCCGCCGCGTCGTGACGGTCTTCCGCGAGCTGCGCGACGGTGTCACGTCCGACGGCCGCACGAAGCTGAAGTCGCCCAGCGGCACGCTGTCCACGGCCGAGGCCATCTCCGTCGTGACCAACGGCCTCGCGCTGGCGGCGCACTTCGGCGACGGCGTGCTGCGGGCCGGCGATGTCGCGGCGGGCATCCTCGGCGCCGTCGTCCGCGATCCGGCGGCCGACCGGGTCATCTGGCAGGAATACCTGGAGGCGGTCGTCCGCGAACGCGACGGCTGGAAGGACTTCTACCGGGCCTGTCGGGAGGTGAGCGCATGAGCGACACGGAGTGGGGACGCCGGCGCGGGCACCCGACGGCGGGTGGCGGGACGGCGGGTGGCGGGACGGCGGTCGCTCATCGCCAGGTCTGCGTGCTGCTCGACGACGACTACGACGACTACGACGATTTCGACAACGACTTCGACGATGGCTATGACGATGCGAAGTGGCCTTGGCGGCGAGGGGGGATGGTGTGACAGGCGCTGAGGAGTCCGGGGGCCAGTGGCCCGGGGCGGGGCCGCTGCTGCTCGGGGTGCGGCACCACGGGCCCGGTTCCGCGCGGGCCGTGCGGGCGGCGCTGGACGTCGCCCGGCCGCGCGCCGTGCTGATCGAGGGACCGCCCGAGGCCGACGCCCTGATCCCGCTGGCCGCCGAGGAGGACATGCGGCCGCCGGTCGCGCTTCTCGCCCATGCCGTGGACGAGCCCGGCCGCTCGGCGTTCTGGCCGCTGGCCGAGTTCTCCCCGGAGTGGGTCGCGATCCGCTGGGCCCTGGAGCACGACGTCCCGGCCTCCTTCATCGACCTGCCGGCCACGCACACGTTGGCGTGGGGGAGGGACGTGGAGACGGAGGCAGGGGTTCCGTCGTCCGGGGCTGAAGACGCCGACGTGCCCGCGGGAGGCGATGAGGTCGGGTCCACCGTCGATGTCCGTGTCGATCCGCTGGCCGTGCTGGCCGAGGCCGCCGGGTACGACGACCCGGAGCGCTGGTGGGAGGACGTCGTCGAGCACCGGGACGGAGGAGAGGGGGACGCGTTCGCGCCGTTCACCGTGCTCGAAGAGGCCATGGGGGTGCTCCGGGAGACGTACGGGAGCGGGGGCCAGGACCGGGATCTGGTGCGGGAGGCGTTCATGCGCCTCCAGGTGCGGGCGGCACAGCGCCGGTTCGGGGACGCTGTCGCGGTGGTGTGCGGGGCCTGGCACGTGCCCGCGCTGCGGCGGAGGACCACCGTCGCCGCCGACAAGGCGCTGCTGAAGGGGCTGCCCAAGGTCAAGGCAGACATGACCTGGGTGCCGTGGACGTACCGGAGGCTGTCGCGGCACAGCGGGTACGGCGCGGGGATCGACTCCCCGGGCTGGTACGGGCACCTGTTCGGGGCGCCGGACCGGCCGGTCGTGCGGTGGCTGACCAAGGTGGCGGGGCTGATGCGCGAGGAGGACCGGCTCGTGTCCTCGGCGCACGTCATCGAGGCCGTGCGGCTGGCCGAGACCCTCGCCGCGATGCGGGGCCGCCCGCTGCCCGGCCTGAGCGAGACGACCGACGCGGTGCGGGCGGTGATGTGCGAGGGCTCGGACGTCCCGCTGGCGCTGGTGCACGACCGGCTGGTGGTGGGGGACGTGCTGGGGGAGGTGCCGCGGACGGCGCCGGCGGTGCCCTTGCAGCGGGACCTCGACCGGATCCAGCGCCGACTGCGGCTCAAACCCGAGGCGCTGGAGCGGGAGTTGGAGCTCGACCTGCGCAAGGACACCGACGCCGAGCGCAGCAGGCTGCTGCATCGGCTGCGACTGCTCGGCGTGGAGTGGGGCGAGCCGATTGCCTCGCGCGGCAGCACGGGCACGTTCCGGGAGACCTGGCGGCTGAGGTGGGAGCCCGAGCTGGCCGTGCGGGTCGCGGAGGCCGGGGTGTGGGGGACGACCGTGCCGGCCGCGGCGACCGCCAAGGCGGAGGCGGACGCCGTCGGGGCGCAGGGCCTGGCCGACGTCACGGCGCTCGCCGAGCGCTGCCTGCTGGCCGAACTGCCGGACGCGCTGCCCGCGGTGATGCGGATCCTCGCCGACCGGGCGGCCCTCGACGCGGACGTCGGCCATCTCGCCCAGGCCCTGCCCGCCCTGGTCCGCTCCCTGCGCTACGGCGACGTGCGGGGCACGGACACCGGGGCGCTGACCGAGGTCGCCGCGGGCCTCGCCGAGCGGATCTTCGTCGGCCTGCCCCCGGCCTGTGCGGCGCTCGACGCGGACGCGGCCGAGGAGATGCGGGGCCATGTCGACGCGGTGCATGGGGCGGTGGGCTTGCTGGGGGATATTCGCGACGCCCGTGAGCCGGGCGAGGCCGGCGACATACAGTCGGGCGACGCCGGCGACATACACAAGCCTCACGGGATCTCCGCGCCCGCCCCTGCGCGTGGTGCCCTGCGTGATCGCTGGCACGCGGTGCTCGGGGTGTTGTCCGGGCGGGACACCGTGCCCGGGGTCGTCCGGGGGCGGGCTGTGCGGCTGCTGCTGGACGGCGGGGAGTTGGCGCAGGACGAGGCGGCACGGCTGATGGGGCTCGTGCTGTCGCCGGGGACGCCGCCGGGGGACGCGGCAGCGTGGATCGAGGGCTTCGTCGGCGGCGGCTCCGGCGGCGGAATGCTGCTCGTGCACGACGAGCGGCTGCTCGGTCTGGTCGACGCCTGGCTGACCGGCGTGCCGGCGGAGGCGTTCACGGACGTGCTGCCACTGCTGCGGCGTACCTTCTCGGCGTATGAGGCGGGCGTGCGCCGGACCTTGGGGGAACTGGTCCGACGCGGACCGGGGCAGCGGGGGAATGCGGCGACCGTCGGGTCCGGCATACCTGGCTTCGCGCCCGAGCTCGACATCGCGCGCGCGGACGCCGTGGTGCCGGTGGTGCGGCTGTTGCTCGGACTGGACGGCGACGGCGACGGCGACCAGGAGAGCGCCGATGACAACGACCTTGTGGGGGTGGGCAGATGACGGCCGACGTGACGAACTTGACCGCTCCGGCAGACCCGGCGCAGGAGCGGCTGCGGCGCTGGCGGCTCGTCCTCGGGGGCGACACGGCCGACGGCACCGGGTGCGCGCTGTCCGGGACGGACACCGCGATGGACGGGGCGCTGGCCGCGCTCTACGGGAAGGGGGACAAGGCACAGGCGGGGCGGGACCGTTCGGCGGGGCTGGGGGCGTCGGCGCCGGCCGTGGCGCGCTGGCTCGGGGACATCCGGACGTACTTCCCGTCCTCCGTCGTACAGGTCATGCAGCGCGACGCCATCGACCGGCTCGGACTGTCCACGCTGCTCCTCGAACCGGAGATGCTGGAAGCCGTGGAGGCCGACGTGCACCTCGTCGGCACGCTGCTCTCCCTCAACAAGGTGATGCCGGAGACGACCAAGGAGACCGCACGGGCCGTGGTGCGCAAGGTCGTCGAGGACCTCGAGAAGCGGCTCGCCACCCGCACCCGGGCCACCCTCACCGGCGCCCTCGACCGCAGCGCCCGCGTCAGCCGGCCGCGCCACCACGACATCGACTGGAACCGCACGATCGCGGCCAACCTCAAGCACTACCTGCCCGAGTACCGGACGATCGTGCCGGAGCGGCTCATCGGGTACGGGCGGGCCTCGCAGTCCGTGAAGAAAGAGGTCGTCCTCTGCATAGACCAGTCGGGATCGATGGCGGCGTCCGTCGTGTACGCGTCCGTGTTCGGGGCGGTGCTGGCGTCCATGCGGTCGATCGACACGCGGCTCGTCGTCTTCGACACGGCGGTCGTCGACCTCACCGACCAGCTGGACGACCCGGTCGACGTCCTGTTCGGCACCCAGCTCGGCGGGGGCACGGACATCAACCGGGCGCTCGCGTACTGCCAGTCGCAGATCACGCGGCCCGCGGAGACGGTGGTCGTGCTGATCAGCGACCTCTACGAAGGAGGCATACGGCAGGAGATGCTCAAGCGGGTCGCGGCGATGAAGGCGTCGGGGGTGCAGTTCGTGACGCTGCTCGCCCTGTCCGACGAGGGGGCACCCGCCTACGACCGGGAGCACGCGGCCGCGCTCGCCGCGCTGGGGGCACCCGCCTTCGCCTGCACGCCCGACCTGTTCCCGGAGGTGATGGCGGCGGCGATCGAGAAACGGCCCCTTCCTGTACCGGACACCGCGTGAGGGCCTGGGGAGCGGGGCCGGCGCAGGCCGGGGACTGGCGACTTGTCGACCCATTGACGACGACGTGGGGCAGCAAAAGGGACATGAGTACGCATCGGTAACGGGGGGCTTGCGCAACCTCGGGAGTCCCGTGCAAGGATCAGCGCCTGTCTGCGGTGCGCCGCGCTCCGCTTGCCGCGTGCCGCGCACATCGTTCCGCCGCACGGGAGGACCCTCCCCGCCTTGATCCTGCCAGCCGCCTTTTCCGGTGCCGCTCTGCGCGTGACGCGTACGGCGGCCGGACGGCGTGCGCTGCAAGTGGTGGTCCTGGTGGGCGGGTTGTTCGCGCTCGGCTTCCTCTTCGGGGGGCAGGCGCAGGCGGCCGACGGTGCGGTGTCGTCTGCGACGAGCTCCGCGGTGGCGACGAGCTCCGCGGCTTCGGCATCGGCGTCCGCGACGAGTTCCGTGGCTTCGACGGTCGGTCAGGCGGTGAACGCTTCGGGCGGGCGGAAGGCCGAGAGCGGTACTGCCGAGTCCGGTGGTCCCCCAGTCGATGCCCGTCCAGTTGATGCCCGTCCAGTTGATGCACGGCAGCCGGAGGTCGGCAAAGCGCTGCGGCCCGTGACCGAGCAGGCCGTCCAGTCAGTGGCCGTGCGTGTCGTGCAGCCGGTCGGGGTCGGTGACCTCGTGCACAAGGTGACGGCTGGGCTGGCCGACGTGGAGGCGAAGGCGCCGCCGTTGCCTTCGCTGCCCAGCCCACCCGACTCCCCGTCCCTACCGGGCCTGCCCGGCCTGCCCGCGCTTCCGGTGCAGACGCTGCCGCTCCCGGTCCCGGTTACGCCCGCGCCGCAGCCGGGCTCGTCGGCGACGTCCCCGACGACGAACGAACAGGCCCCCGAGGGGCTCTCCACCACGGCAACGCCCCTTACCCACGGCACATACGGACCGCGTTTCGCCGCCGCTCCCGCCATCGCGACCGGCGTCGCGGCGCACATGTCCACGCACCGGGCCGCCCCCGTCTGGCACGCCCCCGCGCATCAGGCGCCCGGTGATCCGGGTGGTGCGCTGAGCGGCAAGGCGGCGGTCGACACCGGTACGTCGCGGCATGGCGACGCACACGCCGTCACGTTCGACCACCGGGCGCCCTTGCGGCTTGTGCCCGGCGCCGCGGCGCGTGTTGACGCGGACGGCATTCGGGACAGGCACCGGGACATTCCCGTTTCCCCCGCCTAGGCCAGACCCTCTCTCCTCCCGCCGTAGACCTGCCTTGCGCGGGGGCGGAACAGGTCTGCCCTTCCCTCCGGACCCGATCCGGAGTGTCCCCAAGCCTTCCCAGGCCTTCCCAAGTCCCGCAGCTCCCAAGGAGCTCCGGAACTCCCGAGGATCTAAGGATCTGACGCACGCCATGAACAAGAACATCCGCCGTTCCATCGTGATAGCCGCCGGTGTCACCGGCGCGTGGGCACTCGGCTCCGCCGTGGCCAGCGCGGACGAGCTGCCCGCGTCCTCCCTCTCCGTATCGGACCCGACGACCGACACAGTGACCGACACAGCGGCCGACGCAACACCCGGCACCACCATCGAAGCGACCACCGAAGCGACCACCGAAGCGACCACCGGCCTCTCCGACACCCTCGGTACGGTCACCGGCGCGGTCGACGGCGTCGTCTCCGGCGTCCAGAGCACCACGACCGACACGACAGGCACCGGCACCCCTACCGGCACCGCCGAGCAGGCCCGCCGTTACGTCGATGCGAAGGTCACCGTCCCGAAGGCGTCCAAGGTGAAGGGCGCCGCGGCCATCCAGGGCGCGAAGGCCGCCCGGGCGGCGCAGGCCAAGGCCGCCGGCACCGTCGACGGGACCGCCACCGCCGCCCGGTCCGCCGTCTCCGACACCGGTGTCGGCACCGACACCCCGCAGGACGGGATCGACCACCTCTTCGGTCCCCTCTCCGCCTTCGCGCCCGAGGTCGAGCAGCAGCAACTCGCCGGCACCGTCGCCGGCGTCCCCGGGACGGTCACCCCGGTCGTCGAGCAGACCGCCGGCGCGGTCGTCCCGCCGGCCGCGAACACGGCCGTGCACGGCGTGACGCCGGTCGCCGGTGGTGCGGTCGCCGGGGTCGAGCAGACCGCCGGGTACAGCGTCGAGGCCGCGACGGCGATGGCGTACGGGGTCGCCGCCGAGGTGCGGCCCGTCGCCGGGGGTGTCGTCCAGGGCTTGCCGCCGGTCGCCACCGGTGTCGTCGGGCAGGTCGCCGAGGACACCACGGGCGCCGTCCTGCCTCCCATGGCGAACACCGCTGTGCAGGGCGTTGGGCCCGTCGCCGGGCAGGCCGTCACGGATGCGGGCGGGCTGGCGTACGGCGTGGTCGGTGACGTGGAGCCCTTCGCGGGCGGGGCCGTCGGCTCCGTGTCGCCGCTCGCGTACGGCGTGGGCGGTCACACGAGCGATCTGGCCTACGGCGTCGTGGGCGAGGTGCAGCCGTTCGCCTACGGGGTCACCGGTGCCGTCCAGCCCCTCGTCGACACCGTCACCGAGACCGTCCGGCCCGTCGTGCGGGGCGTCGGCGGCAGCGCCACGGCGCTGGCGTACGGCGTCAGCGGTGACGTCACGCCCTTCGCGGGCGGGGTCGTCGGCGAGGTCGCTCCCTTCGCGTACGGCGTCGCCGGCCAGGTCGCTCCCCTCGCAGCGGACCTGACCGGGACGGTCCAGGGCGCGGCGGGCCCGCTCGTCGGCAACGCCGTCACCGGCGTCGAGGGCGTCGCCGAGTCGATCACCCCGGACTACGCGCAGAACCTGCACTACGGCAGCACATACAGCGTCTGACCGACGTCCGACCGACGTCCGACCGAACCGACTCCGTGAGGCGACAGGTCCTGGACGGCCGAAAGCCGTCGGTCTGTCCGGCCGAAACCTCGCGGACGGGACGGAGGGTCCCCATTGGGGTGGGGACCCTCCGTCCCGGAGCCCCGGGGCCGCCTGTTTGTGCCCCTTCGGGGCTGTTCAAGGGACCTCACCGGGTCAACCCCAGCCCGGTGAGGTCCTTCACTCGCGGCACGCCGTGCCAGAGAACGCGGCATCATGTGACAGGTATCACCGCTCAGGTGTGACCCGCGATTTAGAGGCCTCCCGCAAGCAGAGATAACCTGCGAGACGGACATGCCGCGCGCTCGGACACCGTGTGCGCCTCCCTAGTGACAGATGTGACAGCGGACGTCACGTTGCCCTTCGCGGCACGCCCACGCATCAACGAACCGCGAGATCACTGATAGGGACGGAAGCGCGTGGACCTGTTCGAGTACCAGGCGAGGGACCTCTTCGCCAAGCACGATGTACCGGTGCTGGCCGGTGAAGTCATCGACACGCCTGAGGCGGCCCGCGCAGCCACTGAGCGTCTCGGTGGCAAGTCCGTAGTCAAGGCCCAGGTGAAGGTCGGCGGGCGTGGCAAGGCCGGCGGCGTGAAGCTCGCCGCCACTCCGGACGAGGCCGTCGCCCGTGCGACGGACATCCTCGGCATGGACATCAAGGGCCACACGGTCCACAAGGTGATGATCGCCGAGACCGCTCCGGAGATCCTGGAGGAGTACTACGTCTCCTTCCTCCTCGACCGTGCCAACCGCACCTTCCTCTCCATCGCGTCCGTCGAGGGCGGCATGGAGATCGAGGAGGTGGCGGTCGAGCGCCCCGAGGCCGTCGCCAAGACGCCGATCGACGCCAACGTGGGTGTGACCCCCGAGAAGGCCCGCGAGATCGTCGAGGCCGCGAAGTTCCCGGCCGAGGTCGCCGACAAGGTCGTGAACGTCCTCGTCACGCTGTGGAAGACCTTCATCGCCGAGGACGCGCTCCTCGTCGAGGTCAACCCGCTGGCCAAGGTCGCCTCCGGTGACGTCATCGCCCTCGACGGCAAGGTCTCCCTGGACGAGAACGCCGAGTTCCGTCAGCCGGAGCACGAGGCGCTCGCGGACAAGGACGCGGCCAACCCGCTCGAGGCCGCCGCCAAGGAGAAGAACCTCAACTACGTCAAGCTCGACGGCGAGGTCGGCATCATCGGCAACGGCGCGGGTCTCGTCATGAGCACCCTGGACGTCGTCGCGTACGCCGGTGAGGCGCACGGCGGCGTCAAGCCCGCCAACTTCCTCGACATCGGCGGCGGCGCCTCCGCCGCGGTCATGGCGAACGGCCTGGAGATCATCCTGGGCGACCCGGACGTCAAGTCCGTGTTCGTCAACGTCTTCGGCGGCATCACCGCGTGCGACGAGGTGGCCAACGGCATCGTCCAGGCCCTCAAGCTCCTCGCGGACCGCGGCGAGGAAGTCACCAAGCCGCTGGTCGTCCGCCTCGACGGCAACAACGCCGAACTGGGTCGCAAGATCCTCTCCGACGCCAACCACCCGCTGGTGCAGCGCGTGGACACCATGGACGGCGCGGCCGACAAGGCCGCCGAGCTCGCGGCTGCGAAGTAAGGAAGAGGGACTAAGACAGCCATGGCTATCTTCCTCAACAAGGACTCCAAGGTCATCGTCCAGGGCATGACCGGTGCCACGGGCATGAAGCACACCAAGCTCATGCTGGCCGACGGCACGAGCATCGTCGGTGGCGTGAACCCGCGCAAGGCGGGCCAGTCCGTCGACATCGACGGCAACGAGATCCCGGTCTTCGGCACGGTCGCCGAGGCGATCGAGAAGACGGGCGCGAACGTATCCGTCCTCTTCGTGCCGCCGGCCTTCGCCAAGTCCGCCGTCGTCGAGGCGATCGACGCCGAGATCCCCCTCGCGGTCGTCATCACCGAGGGCATCGCGGTCCACGACTCGGCCGCGTTCTACGCGTACGCCGTCTCGCAGGGCAACAAGACCCGGATCATCGGCCCGAACTGCCCCGGTCTCATCACCCCGGGCCAGTCGAACGCCGGCATCATCCCGGGCGACATCACCAAGCCGGGCCGCATCGGCCTGGTCTCGAAGTCCGGCACGCTGACCTACCAGATGATGTACGAGCTGCGGGACATCGGCTTCTCGTCCGCCGTCGGCATCGGTGGCGACCCGGTCATCGGCACGACCCACATCGACGCGCTCGCCGCGTTCGAGGCCGACCCCGACACCGACCTGATCGTCATGATCGGTGAGATCGGCGGCGACGCCGAGGAGCGTGCGGCGGACTACATCGCGAAGAACGTGACGAAGCCGGTCGTCGGCTACGTCGCGGGCTTCACCGCGCCCGAGGGCAAGACGATGGGCCACGCCGGCGCCATCGTCTCCGGCTCCTCCGGCACGGCCGCCGCCAAGAAGGAGGCCCTCGAGGCCGCCGGCGTCAAGGTCGGCAAGACGCCGACCGAGACGGCGAAGCTGGCGCGGGCCATTCTCGGCAATTAAGTACAGCTTGGCCGGCTGACGCACCGCCCAACAGAAAGGGCCCGCACCCCTCACCCGGGGTGCGGGCCCTTCCGCATGCACCGCACGCACCGCATGCACCGCGTGCTCAGCGCGCCTGCGGCACCAGCCTCTCCGGCCCGCTCACCGTCTCCTCCCGCAGCTTCGCCCGCAGTTCCCGCTCCCTCTCCGAGAGGGACCCCGGCGCCACCCGGGGCGGCACTCCCCGCACCTTCTCGCCCGGCGGGACCGGTGGTTCGTAGTGGGTCGGTGCCGTCCGCAGGGTGAGTGCGGTGGAGCCGATCAGGGCGACCGTGCAGGCGATGGCGGCCCGGGTCCAGAAACGGGCCCGCCGCTCGCTGCCGGTCCGTACCGTCGGCGGCTTGGCGGCACGCAGCCGCTGCATGGAGGCCAGTTCGGCCAGCCGCAGATGGAGCCGCGCCGGGTCGGACAGCTCCGGCAGCCGCGCGGCCACCGCCTCCCGCGCGTGCAGCAGCCGGTTCGCGGTCGCGGGGGTGCTCGCCTCCGTCTCCGCCGCCGTCTCCGGCAGATCGAGGCCGACACCGTCGTACAGCAGGAGTGTGCGGCGCTGCGGTGGCGGGAGTTCCAGGAGGACGTCCAGCAGCGCGCGGTCGGCGGCTTCGGCCGGTGGCGGCTCGGGGTGCCGGTGGCGCGGGCGGAAGCGGTGCCAGGGGGAGAGGGCGTACTCGTACGCCGTCGCCCGCACCCAGCCCGCCGGGTCGCGGTCGCGGGCCACCTCGGGCCAGCGCTGCCAGGCGAGTTGGAAGGCCCGCTCCACCGACTCCCGGGCCAGCTCCCGCCGCCCGGTGAGCAGGTACGCCTGCCGGACGAGGGCGGGCGCGCAGAACGCGTACAGCGTGTCGAAGGCCTGAGCGGGTGTCAGGGCCGGCTGGACCCTCGCGGGCTCTGGTGCGGGTGCGGGTGCCTGTTCCGCTTCGGGTGACGGGGCTTTCGTTCGTACGGGACTGTCGGCGCCTTCGCTCGCGAGCTCGGCCAGCAGGCTCGCGTAGGCCTCCCGATTCCGGCCGCGCGGTGTCGTCCGGCCGGTCTCCCACGCGCGTACCGTCGAGGGGGCGACACCCACCCGCGCCGCGACCTGAGCCTGCGTCAACGACCGGGCCTCACGCAGGCGTCGGCGTTCCTTGGGCGGGGGGAGCGGGGTTGCGGGGCTCTGCGTCACCGGTCGCCCCTTCGCGCGAAAAGGTACATAGTCATATATTGAGCGACACATCGGGGGTTCGCCTGTTACGACGAGAAAGCGCGTGTCGTTGGGAGCATGACGGTCGTGAACCAGATGACCGTTCGCCGACCGCCGTTGTCGTCCCTGCCCACCCGGATGCGCGACCGATCGCCAGGAGTGGCCGCCGGCTTCCTGGGCGGTGCCGTCGCCGCCGGTCTGGGGCTCGCCTCGTTCGCCGTACTCGTGACGCTGCTGTGGATCAGCTCGCCGTATCCCGACAGCGGACCGGGCGGCGCGCTGCACGTCGCGGCGGCGCTGTGGCTGCTGTCGCACGGCGTCGAACTCGTCCGCACCGACACGCTCTCCGGTGTCCCCGCACCCGTGGGCGTGACACCGCTGCTGCTCCTCGCACTGCCGCTCTGGCTGGTCCACCGGGCGGCGCGGGACGCGGTGGACGGGCGCGGGGGCGGGGAAGGAGAAGGTTTTGCGGGTGCCCGGGAGTCCGTGGGGCCGCCGTCCGTCCCCGGCTGGACCGCGTGGACAGGGGTCGTCCTCGGCTATCTCGCCGTCGGTACGGCCGCCGCGCTGTATGCCTCGGGCGGTGCGCTGCGGCCCTCGTGGGGCTGGGCGGGCGGGTGCCTGCCGCTGACGGTGGCGGGCGCGGCCGGGGCGGGCGTGTGGACGGCGTACGGCCGCCCGCGCGCGGCCGTGGACGGCGCGCTGGTCCTGCTGCCGACGGGGGTACGGCGGCGCGTCCTCGGCCCGGATGCGCGCGAACGCCTCGGCATCGCCGCGCGGGCCGCCGCAGCCGGGGCGGCGATGCTGATCGGGGGCGGGGCACTGCTGCTGGCCTGGTCGCTGGTGTGGCACGGCGGGACGGCGCGAGGGTCCTTCCTACTGCTGACGGAGGGGTGGTCGGGCCGGTTCGCGGTCCTGCTGCTGTGCCTCGCGCTCGTGCCGAACGCGGCGCTGTGGGCGGCGGCGTACGCACTCGGCCCCGGCTTCACCCTGGGCCTCGGCCATTCCGTGGGCCCGCTGTCCTCGGCCCACGCCCCCCTGCTGCCGCCGTTCCCCCTGCTGGCGGCGGTACCGGACGCCGGGCCGGGCACGCCGCTGAACTGGGCGGCGGGGTCGGTCCCGGTGGCGGCCGCGGTGACCGTGGGGTGGTTCACGGGGCGGCGGGCATGTGGAGAGCGCGGTGGGGCGCGTTTCGGTGGCGGGCCGGCGGTGGCTGTGTGGTCGCGGGGGCGGACGGTCGGGACAGCGGGGCTCGCGGCCGTTCTGTGCGCGGCCCTGGTCGCCGTCCTCGCCGCGCTGTCGGGCGGGCCGCTCGGCGTCGCCGCGCTCACCAGGTTCGGGCCGGTGTGGTGGCAGACGGGAGGCGCGGCGCTGCTGTGGACCGCGGCGCTGGGGATCCCGGCGGCGCTGGGGCGGCGGGCGTGGGGATGCCGGGGAGGTGCGGGGCGTGCGGCGAAGCCGGGCGAGCGGCGGGCGGGGACGCCGAGGGAGGCCCGGGTGGACTTTGCCGTGCCCTACGGCGACGCCTTCGCGGACGACAGCGGCAGCTGGAGCGGCACCGGCACCGGCACCGGCAGCAGCAGGGGCACCGGCACCGGCAGCAGCAGGGGCACCGGCACCGAAACCGACACACATCCCGACACCCATTCCGACACCGATGCCGATCCCGACTTCGAGCCGTACGACTTCCTGCCCGCCGAGCCCCCCGAGACCGCGCAGACGCCCTGGCGCGACGCCGACGCCGCTCTGGAGGCCCTCGAGGCCCGCTGGGCGGCGCTGAAACAGGCGCCCACGGAGCCGCTCCGGCCGCCGCAGGAGCCGCCGGAGCCCACGTCAGCTCCCTGAGGAGCCACGCCGGCCGCCGGCTCCCCCGAGGCCTAGCTGTTCGCGCCCAGTACTCCCCGCAGCTCCTCCGGCAAATGCCGTGAGCAGGACTGCTTCGCCTCGTTCGTCAGGGCGTCGCTCGTGCAGGTGTAGTAGTCGCTGTAGACCATCTTCGCCGTGAAGCCCGCGGCGACCAGGGCGATGGCCAGGGACGCGGTGACCAGGCCGGTGATCGCCGCCGTGGTCTGGGGGCGGCCGTTGTCCGCAGGGGCCGGGGCCGGGGCGTCCGGGTCGGGGGTGCGGGGCTTGATGCGCAGGGAGCTGATGGACCAGTACAGGGCCAGCGCACCGAGCAGCAGTGCCACGTACGGCCAGCTGAACAGGGCGAAGAAGAAGGCCCACATGCCGCTCAGCAGGGCGAACCGCGCGCGCCGCTGAGCCGGGTCGGTCGGGTCCCAGCGCGGGTTCGTGCCGGGGCCGCCACCGCCCGGTCCCTCGGGGCCGGTCCCCGGGCCGCCGCCCGGGCGCTCGCCGAAGCCGCCGGGGGAGCGGCCGGGCTGCTGGTCGCTCCATTGGCTGCCCCACGGGGAGTTACCGCCGTCGCCCTGCCCGCTCTGCCCGCCCTGGGAACCGTCGGATCCCTCGCTGCCCTTGCCGCCGCCCGCCGGGTGGCGAGGCTGCCAGGGGCGGTCCGGGGCGCCCTCCGGCGGCGGGGCGAAGGGATTGTCGTCAGCAGTCGGAGTCGGAGTCGGACTAGGAGCCGGAGTCGAGGGCGGAGCCGGAGCCGGTGTCGGGGCCTGAGCCGGAGCCGCTCCGCCCTGTCCGTCGCCGTCCGTCTTCCCCGACGGCGCGTCGGGCGGTGAGGCTGGGCGCTCCCGCAGCAGCACGCCGCGGCGCTCCCCTCCCTGCACCGACTGCGGGGGGAGCGTGAGGAGTCGCAGGCTGCGGTCCGGCATCAAGTGAGCGTCTTCCCTTGGTGGATACGACTGGTACGGCGTGAGCTCTCACTGCGTGAACGCACCGCACACCGACCGCGTTCCCGAGCCCCGCTCCTCGCAGACGCTACCGTCCGGCCACGCCCCCGTCCCGTGGGGGCCGTCCAGTGTGCCGGTATCGTTGCTGACGGTCGGCTGCTTCGTAGACTTCCCCGTATCCCAGGGCGCGAAGCATTCGTATGAATGTACAAAAATGTACAAAGCTGAAAGCTGAATCCATAGAGCGCCGGCCGTGCAGAACCCGCTCCCCCGAGAAAGGGCCCCGCCGTGGCCGCCAAGCCCGTGGCCAAGCGCCTCGTCGTGCTGGTATCCGGATCCGGTACGAACCTTCAGGCGCTGCTCGACGCCATCGCGACCGCCGGCCCCGAGGCGTACGGCGCCGAGATCGTGGCCGTCGGTGCGGACCGCGAGGGCATCGAAGGTCTCGCCCGCGCGGAGCGCGCCGGGATCCCCACCTTCGTGCGCAAGGTGAAGGACTACGTGAACCGGGAGGAGTGGGACGCGGCGCTCGCCGAGGCCGTGGCCGCCCACGAGCCCGATCTCGTCGTCTCCGCCGGGTTCATGAAGATCGTGGGCAAGGAGTTCCTCGCGCGCTTCGGCGGGCGGTTCGTGAACACGCATCCCGCCCTCCTCCCCAGTTTTCCCGGAGCCCACGGCGTGCGCGACGCACTCGCGTACGGCGCCAAGGTCACCGGCTGCACCGTCCACTTCGTCGACGACGGCGTCGACACCGGGCCGATCATCGCTCAGGGCGTGGTCGAGGTCCGGAACGAGGACGACGAGAGCGCTCTGCACGAGCGCATCAAGGACGTCGAGCGAAGGCTGCTCGTCGAGGTCGTGGGGCGGCTCGCCCGCAACGGCTATCGCATTGAGGGACGAAAGGTAGTTATCCAGTGACCGCCGAGAGCAACAAGCGGCCCCTTCGCCGGGCACTCGTCAGCGTCTACGACAAGACCGGCCTCGAAGAGCTGGCACGCGGGCTGCACGAGGCCGGTGTCGAGCTGGTGTCGACCGGTTCCACCGCCGCCCGCATCGCCGCCGCCGGCGTACCCGTCACCAAGGTCGAGGAGCTGACCGGCTTCCCGGAGTGCCTGGACGGCCGCGTCAAGACCCTGCACCCGAAGGTCCACGCGGGCATCCTCGCCGACCTGCGGCTCGAGGATCACCAGCGGCAGCTGCGCGAGCTGGGCGTCGAGCCGTTCGACCTCGTGGTGGTCAACCTCTACCCGTTCCGCGAGACCGTCGCCTCGGGTGCCACGCCTGACGAGTGCGTCGAGCAGATCGACATCGGCGGTCCCTCGATGGTCCGGGCCGCCGCCAAGAACCACCCCTCGGTCGCCGTCGTCACCAGCCCCGCCCGCTACGACGACGTCCTCTCCGCGGTCAAGGACGGCGGCTTCGACCTCGCCGCCCGCAAGCGGCTCGCCGCGGAGGCGTTCCAGCACACGGCGGCGTACGACGTGGCGGTCGCGAGCTGGTTCGCGAGCTCCTACGCCCCCGTCGACGACTCCCAGTTCCCCGACTTCCTCGGCGCCACCTGGGAGCGCGAGAACACCCTCCGCTACGGCGAGAACCCGCACCAGCCCGCCGCGCTCTACGTGGACGGCACGGGCGGCGGCCTCGCCAAGGCCGAGCAGCTGCACGGCAAGGAGATGTCGTACAACAACTACACGGACACGGACGCCGCCCGCCGTGCCGCGTACGACCACGACGAGCCGTGCGTCGCGATCATCAAGCACGCCAACCCGTGCGGCATCGCGGTCGGCGCGGACGTCGCCGAGGCGCACCGCAAGGCACACGCGTGTGACCCGCTGTCGGCGTTCGGCGGGGTCATCGCCGTCAACCGGCCGGTGTCCAAGGAGATGGCGGAGCAGGTCGCCGAGATCTTCACCGAGGTCATCGTCGCGCCCGACTACGAGGACGGCGCGCTGGAGGCCCTCACCAAGAAGAAGAACATCCGCGTCCTGAAGGCGTCGAACGGCCCCTCCAACCCCGTCGAGATCAAGGCGATCGACGGCGGTGGGCTGCTCCAGGTGACGGACCGCCTCCAGGCGGAGGGCGACGACCCGTCCCACTGGACGCTGGCGACGGGCGAGGCACTCACCGCGGCCGAACTCGCCGATCTCTCCTTCGCCTGGAAGGCGTGCCGGGCGGTCAAGTCCAACGCGATCCTGCTCGCCAAGGACGGCGCCTCGGTCGGCGTCGGCATGGGGCAGGTCAACCGCGTCGACTCGGCGAAGCTGGCGGTGGAACGGGCAGGCACGGAACGCGCTGCCGGTTCGTACGCCGCCTCGGACGCCTTCTTCCCCTTCCCGGACGGCCTGGAGATCCTCACCGAGGCCGGCGTCAAGGCCGTGGTCCAGCCGGGCGGTTCGGTCCGCGACGAACTGGTCGTCGAGGCCGCGAAGAAGGCAGGCGTGACGATGTACTTCACGGGGACGCGGCACTTCTTCCACTGAGCCTGAGCCTGAGGCCTGAGCCTGAGCCCGAGTCCGAGGCCTGAGCCCGGGTCTGAACCGAACGCCCCGTGGGCGGCGCCGCGCTAAGTCGAACTGCGCAGCGCCGCCCACGTGTTGGGCCCCACGTCACCGTCGACGTTCAGTCCCTTGTCGCTCTGGAACAGCCTGACCGCCGCCACGGTGTCCTCGCCGAACTGGCCGTCCACGCCCGAGCCGCCGACGCTGTAGCCGCGCTTGGTGAGCATGCACTGCACCTGGACGACGCGTTGGCCCTCGTCGCCGTAGGTGGTGAGTTCGGTGCCGGAGTAGTAGGTGCACTGGGAGATCCAGGGCGGGGTGGCGGGTTTCGTCGCGGTCCTGGTGGGTGTGGGAGTGGGGGCCGGGGTGCTGCCGCCGCTGCCCGGGTCGGCGGTGGCGGCGCCGTCGGGGGTGGTCTGCACCCCGCCCGCTCCGCCCGCACCGCCCGCTCCGCCCGCGGATCCGGCCGCGTCGCCGTCGGCGCCCTCCGACTCCTGCTCCTTCGCGTCCTCCCGCACGTCCTCCTTGTCGTCCTTCTTCTCCTTGCCGGCGGAGGGCGAGGCGGAGGAGCTGGGCAGGACCGGAGCCGGTCGGTCGTCGGGGGCGGCTTCGGTGGAGGTCGTCGGCGCGGAGGAGGCGGTTTCGTCGAGGTCCGGGCGGGTGAGGAAGAAGGCGCCCGCGGCCACGGCGGCCACGGCGATCCCGGCCACGATGGCGAGGTAGGGCCCTTTTCGCTTACGGCGGTCGCCGTGCTGGTCGCCGGCCGGGGGTGCGACGGAGGGGGCGTACTGAACGGGCGTCGCCCCTGGACCGCCGCCGCTGTGCTGTCCGGGCGGCGTCGGCGCCCCATACGCCGCCCCGTACGCCGGGCCGGGCGCGGGAGCCGCCCCCCTCCACGTCGGCGCACGGAAGTGTCCGGTGTCCTCGGCGGAGGCGCCTTCCAGCAGCTCACAGCCCTGCTGGCGGGCGAGCAGGCGGGTGGCCAGCGGTTCCTGCCAGGAAGCGGCGCGGCCATGACCGGCGGCCGTGGCCGCGCCGATCAGCTGCTGCGGGGTGGGCCGCCCGGCCGGGTCCTTGGCGAGGCAGGCGGACAGCAGCGCGGCCAACGCGGGGTCGGCGGCGGAGAGTTCGGCCATGATCTCGGGCTTGGGCTGCTCGAAGGCGACCCGGTGCATGACGTCGACCCCCGTGCCGTCGCCGAAGGGCGCGTGTCCGGTGGCGGCGTACACGAGCGATCCCGCGAGCGAGAAGACGTCGGAGGCGGTGTCGCAGCGGCCCTCGCGCAGATACTCGGGAGACATGTAGGCCGGTGTGCCGACCCGGTTGCCGGTCGTGGTGATCGCGCTGCTGTCGGCGGCCTGCGAGATGCCGAAGTCGATGACGTGCGCGCCCTGCGGGGACAGGATCACGTTGGACGGCTTGAGGTCCCGGTGTACGACCCCGGCGGCGGCCAGCGCCGACAGCGCCCGCCCCAGCTCGGCCACCAGCCGCCACACCCCGGGCGGCTCCAGCGGGCCGCACTCGCGGACGGCCTCGGTGAGGTTGAGGCCCGGCAGGTACTGGGTGGCCATCCACAGCAACTCGGCCTCGAACCCGGTGCCGAGCAGGCGCGGCGCGTGCGGAGTGACGACGCGCTCCTGCACGGCGGCCTCCCGCTGGAACCGCCGCCGGAACTCGGGGTCCTCGGCGTACTCGGGCCGGATCACCTTCACGGCGGCGAGCCCCGGACCGTCGTCGGCGGGGCGGGCCAGGTACACCCGGCCCATGCCGCCGCTGCCGAGCCGGCCGAGCGCGACGTACGGCCCGATGTGCCCGGGGTCGGCGGGCTGAAGCGGTGTCGCTCCCGTCTGCTTCAGGGCGGTGTCACCGATCGCCGGGGTGTACGACGGCGTGGGGTGCCGTTCGTCTGTCATGGATCCCCCGTGTGCTGTTCTGCCTCAACTTGCCTGTGTGCCGTCTCAATTGACGCGAGGCTATCGTGCCGGGACGGGGGGTGCCCCGGTGACGTACCGGCGGCTTCGGCGGTACCCGGAACTCTTTCCGGGGCGCGGCGTTGCCGCGGATACGGCGGGCGGAGCGGGGGTGGACCGCGCCGCCCGCCGTGCACCACCGAGGATGCGGGGCGTCGCGGGCCGTCCGCCAGGGTCGTCGGCGAGGTGGGGCGATCACGGGACGTGGACGCCGCTGACCTGCGGTGACATTTCCCCGGACGGGGTGGGCGCGGGACGCCGGGACGGGCGTTGGCGGGCGCCGGTGGTGTTGTCCGGAGGGCGAGACAGCGGCGTGGGCGACGTGCTCACGACACAATGGTTCTGGCATCCTTTTGCGGCTGCAACAGACGAACATGGGGGTGGCCATGGCCCGGTGGCAGGATCTGCCGGAGTCGTTCGATCCGCAGTTGCGACAGCTCGTCGTCCTGCTGCGCGAGCACAAGGACCGCAGCGGGCTGAGCATCGCGGCGCTCGCCTCCAGGACGGGATTCGGGAAGTCCTCCTGGGACCGCTACCTCAACGGCAGGGCCCTGCCCCCGGAGGAGGCCGTCCAGGCGCTCGCGCGGGTGTGCGACACAGCTGCCGCGCCCCTGCTGGAGCTCAGGGAACTGGCGGCGGAGGCCTCGCGGGAGACGGCCGCGACGCCCGATGACCCGAGTGCGGATCCCGGACGAGCCCGTCCGACGTGGCGTCAGCCGGTCCCCTGGCTCGCTGTCCTGCTCTCCAGCGTCGTCACGTCCCTGGTGATGCTGGCCGGTCTGTTCCTCCTCGCGCCGTGGGAGGACGGCACCGGGGGAAAGGCGGCTGCCACGCAGCACACGCCGTACACCGGCGCGGTCCACCCCTCCTTCGGGGCGTTCGCCTACAGGGCCGGCACGACGTACGAGTGCCAGGTCGAACGTGACGACGAGGACGGCCTGCTGTACGCGGGCTACAGCCGCACGCGCTCGGAGCAGCTCCAACGGGACGCGTCCCGTTGGTCGGTCGTGGAGGCGCAGTGTCTCCTGGAGCACCACGGCATCTCGCCCGGCGTCGTCGACGGAGCCTTCGGCAACAACACGGACCGCGCGGTACGACGGATCCAGGACCGCGCGAAGATCGCGGTGGACGGGATCGTCGGACCCGACACCTGGAAGGTGCTGCGCACGTGAGCGACCAGGGCGCCGGCGGGCCGGGCGGCGGCCGGCAGACGCCTCCCGAGTGCGCCCGGCTCGCCGGGACGCTGCGCGAGCTGCGCGCCGCCACGGGGTTGAGCCTGGCCGCGCTGGCCGCCAGGACGCCGTACAGCAAGTCGTCGTGGGAGCGGTACCTCAACGGCCGGACGCTGCCGCCCCGGCAGGCGGTCGAGCGGTTGTGCGCGCTGGCCGAGGCGGATCCCCAACGCCCGCTCGCCCTGTGGGAGCTGGCGGAGACCGCGTGGAGCGGCCGCGCGGGCCGGGAGGCGCCCCCGAGCGCGGCGAAGCGGCCATCGCCCGGGGAGGTTCCCGTACCCGACGCGGGAACGAAGCCCCGCTCACGCCATTTCCGGCTCTACGCCGTGCTCCTCGGCGCGGTGTGCCTCCTGGCGGCCGGGACGCTGCTCGTGCTGTCCCGCCCCGGCGGTGAACCGGCGGCCGGAGACCGTGGGCCGGCGGCGGACCTCTCCGCCCCGCTCCCCGGCTGCCATGGTGCCTCCTGCACGGGCAGGCACCCCGAGGACCTGGAGTGCTCCACCTCCGCGCAGCCGCCCATCACGCTGGGCGAACAGCGTCTGGACGGTACGGTCGTCAAGGTGCGCCTCTCCGACGTGTGCCGGGCGGTGTGGGCCCGCATCGACCGGGGCACGGCGGGTGACCGGGTGGAGATCGTCGTCCCCGGAACCCGCGTTCAAGGAGTCACGGTCAAGGACAGGTTCGACGAGATGGGCTCGGTGTCGACCCCGATGGCGGCCCTGTCCGACGATGCTGCCCTGAGCCGGGTCCGAGCCTGCCTGGTACGGCAGGGCGAACGGCACTGCTTCACCGCGACGTCGGGCTGAGCGGTCGGTCCCCGTCACCCTGGGCCTGGTCCTCGACTCGCTCCGGATGTCCTAGCCGTCCACCTCGTACCGTCCGACCTCCAGGAAGTACCGCAGCTCCTCAGGCGTACCGTCGATGGCCTTCTCTGCCGCCGCGCGGAGTGCGTCGCTGATCGTAGGGTCGGCCAGGATGCGGGCGACGGCGACGCGGTCGTCCTCTGCCTGGGCGAGGCGGTAGCCGGTCTCCAGGAAGGCGCGCAGTGCCTCCGGGGTGCCGTCGTCGAGGGCCTCGTTGGCCTCTCGGACAACCGCCCGGCCGGAGTCGTCGTCGGCGAGGATGCGGGCGATGGCGACGGCGTCGTCCTCGGCCTGGGCGAGGCGGTAGCCGGTCTTCAGGAAGGTGCGCATGTCCTCCACGGTGCCGTCGAGGGCCTTGTTGGCCTCCCGGACGACTCCCTTGCCGCTGTCCTCGTCCGCCAGGATGCGGGCGATCGCGACACGGAGGTCCTCCTCCGGCATCTCGTCGATCGGTGTGGTCGTCGTCGCCGTCACCGTGGTGGACGCGGTGGTCCCGTCGGCGGCGAACGCCGGGGTGGCCACGAGCAGGGCCGGCGCCAGGGCGGTGGCCGCTACGAGCAGGACGGCGCGGGTCGGTCTCATGAATCTGCCTCCGTGGATCGGCTGTTGGTGAGGCAATTCTCCACGCCGGCGCGCCTGAGATCACTGCCGGAAGTCGGCAGTCTTCGCGGCTGGTTCGTGGCGTCCTTTTCTGCCGGTCACTCCCGGAGCCTGCCGTTCTCCGGGTGGTGCCCCCGGCCACTGTGGCGGAGGCGGAGAACGACGGGAACCTGTGACCTTCAGGGCGCGCGGCGCGCTGCGGCACCACGCCTGGTGACGACACAACTGTTGCCCCGCGGCGCCGCGTCCGGCCATGCTGTTGCAGCGAGACGCAAAAGCTGAGTTCAACGGGGGGAACAAGATGCTCCGCGTCCACTTCGGCGAACTCGACCTGGCCAGAACCCGCTTGGGCACCGCGTCCGACCCGCTCTGGGACATCGCCATCAGCCTGCACCGCCTCCAGACCCGGCAGGGCCGCTGGGCCCACGCGGAGTGGTACCGCACCACGCGCGGGCGGTTGCGGGAGAAGGGTCTGGAGGGTGCCGTGCGGAGTGTGCTGCTGCCGCTGTATCCGCGGGCCGCCTATTTCCCGGACTTCCTGACTCCGTCCCAGTCCGTGGACGGCCTCGATGCCGGGCTGGATGCCCTCCTGGCCACTCCGCCCGGCCGGGTGCGTGCGGAAGCCGCCATCCTGGACCGGGTCGTCGGAGCGCCCCCGTGGGTCCCGGGGCTGGCGGAGTTGCCGGCCCGCAGGGAGCTGGTGCGGGTGCTGCGCGCCTATCACGACGCCGCCATAGCCCCGTACGAGGAACTGATGCACGCCCGCGTCGAAGCCGAGCGCGCCGCGCGCCACCGCGGGCTCATGGACGGCGGCGTCGAGGGCATGCTCGCGGGCCTCGGCCCCTCGATGCGCTGGGAACGGCCCGTCCTGCACGTCGACTACCACCCCACCGTGGACCGGGACCTACGGCTGGACGGCCGCGGCATGCTCCTCGTGCCGTCCTACTTCCTCCTCCAGCGACCGATCACCTTCGCCGACCCCGAACTGCCGCCGGTTCTGGTCTATCCGCTGCACCACGAACCGCCCGGCGCCGACGCGGACGGTTCCCCCGACGCACCCCTGACCGCCCTGCTCGGCCGCGCCCGCGCCGTGGCCCTGTGCGCCGTCGCAGCCGGCGCCACCACCGGCGAGATCGCCCGCGCGGCCGGTGTGTCCGCGTCCTCGGCCAGCCGGCACGCCACCGCGTTGCGGGACGCGGGGTTCATCACCAGCCAACGGCACGGCGCGACCGTACTGCACACCCTCACCCCGGTGGGGGCGTCCGTGCTCCGGGCGTCCGTGCGGAAGTCCGGCCGGGGCGACCGGACTTCCGCCTGAGAGGCCGACGCCTCAGCTGAACAGCGAGAGGATCGTCCACACCACCGACTTGGTCGAGCAGCTGTCCACCAGCTTGTGCGACTGGGGCGCGGCCCGCCCCGCGACGTTGCCCATGCTGTTCACGGTCGTGCAGCCGCTGCGCTGGGCCATGCGCCGGCGGTCGGCGCCGGCGGGTTCGAAGTTGGCGGCGCGCCAGTAGGCCACGTCGCGGTTGCGCCGTTCGTCCGCGATGTTGTTGAAGATCGAGCGGACCGGGGCGGAGGCCGCCCAGGAGCAACTCCCGGCGCCCGTGTGCCAGTCGGCGTCGTCGCCCTGCCAACGGCACATCTCCCCGTTGCCGTTGTACTCGCTGAAGAAGCAGACGTGATCCTGCGGGCAGCGGTGGTAGCCGTAGACCGGGTTGCCGTCGGGGCCTTTGGACGCCGACTCCATGGGCAGGGCCGCGTACACCGGCACCCCGTCGTCCTGGTTCACGTACAGGTACGCCGCCCCCATCGTGCCCGTCACCGTCAGCAACAGCGTCGAGAGCGCCGCCGCCAGGATGGGGTGCCGCCGCCAGAAGCGCGGTCGCAGCCTGGGCCGTCGGGGGAGCCGGGGCGAGCGGTCCGTGCCCGCCGCCGCCTCGACCCGCCGCAGCAAGGCCTCGGTGCCGACGCGCTCGACGTGCGTAGGGGCCAGGCAGTCCCGGATGATCTCCGCCCAGCCGTCCGGGAGTCCGGGCGAGAGCCGCAGCTCCTCCGCGCCCCGCGCATAGCGGATCGCCGCGTCGCAGCGCGCCTGAGTCGTGCCGCCCGGCAGCGGAAAGGCGCCGGTCAGGACGATGTGGGCGAGCACCCCGAAGGCCCATACGTCGGCGGACGGGCGGATCCGCGTCCCCCGCTCGTCCATCTCCGGCCAAAGAAGCTCCGGCGGGGTGTAGTCGGGCGTGGCGAAGGCGGGGGCATAGGCGTGCGTGCCCTCCATCTCCGCGGCCATGTTGAAGTCGGCCAGCCGTACCGAACCGTCCCGCATCAGCAGCACGTTGGCCGGCTTCAGGTCGCCGTGCACCCAGCCCGCGTGGTGCAGGTGCGCCAGCCCTTCGCAGATCTGCGCGAGCACGGCACCCGGGTCGGGCACCGGCTCCACCACGGCGTCCAGGGAGCCTTCGGCGAGTTCCAGTACGAGGACGGTGGCGCCGTCGAGCTCCGGGTGGTCCGGGTCGTCGACCGTCAGGGTGTCGTACATCCGGATCAGCCGCGGTGAACGCAGCCGGCCCAGCAACTCCAGCTCCCGCTCGCCCAGTTCGCGCAGGTGGCGGAGCTGGCGCGGGGTGCGGGTGCCGGTCGCCAGGAACTTCAGGGCCACCCGGCGCGGCAGATCCGGCGCACCGTCCCCGCCGAGGCCGTCCCCGACGAGTCTGCCTGTGTAGACGGTCGCGAACGCCCCGGACGCGAGGGGCTCGCGGACCTCCCAGCTGCCGACCCGGTAGCCCTTCGGCACCGGGACGGCGCACGTCTGCCCGTTCACTGGCACACCTCCGGCGCGTGCGCGGCGAGTACGACCAGGTCGTCCTCGCGGACCAGGTCGAAGCGGAGTGCCAGCGAGACCAGCGACTCCTTCTTGCCGTTGACGCGCGGGCCGGGCTCCGCCGTGTCCGGGCCGGGGCGCAGGCGCAGCTTGACGGTGAGGTAGTCGATGTTCCAGTACACGGCCGTGCGGCTGACCGTAGGCCAGACCGGGCGCAGCCGCTCCACCAGCTGCTCGACCGCCGGCAGCGGGGCGTGCGGCTCGCCGCGCAGCCGGGGTTCGCACAGGGCCGTCAGGACGGCGAAGTACCGCTTGGTGCGGTCCAGGGTGAACGCCGGTGACGTGAGCGATCCGGAGAGCCCGTGGCGCTCGACGCTGCGAAAGGAGTGGCGCGGTGCCCAGACATCGAAGGAGAGCAGGTCGCCCGCGGCGGGCAGCACCACGCGCGCGAACTCGAACGGAACGGGCGCGTCGAGCCGGCCCGGCCCGACCTTGACGTGTTCTCCCGCGCCCTCCGGGTTCTCCACCACATAGGTCTGGTCCTCGCTGAGGTTGCTCAGCAGCCAGAAGTTCCGGTGCGCGGTGATGTCCCCGGCGACCCGGGGGACCCCCTCGTGCGCGATGGTGAGGCCGCCGTCGGCCTGCGCCCTGCCGAACGCGAGCCGCTCACCGGTGGCGATTCTGATCTGCTCGTCCGGCTCCGCGCATGCCGGAGGCACGATGATGACGCTGTACATGGATTCGTTCCCCTCGCCCGATTCCATGAGGGCCACCCTCCCCCAGTCCAACGAAGGGGAGGGTAAGGGACGAAGCCGTAAGGACACGAGGCTTTGTCCCGGCATGGCGTGTCCGCATGGCGTGTCCGGGCGGGGTTCAGGGTCGGCCTCCGGCACTCCCCCGAGCGAGCCGGAGGCCGACCCCGCCACTCCATCGTGGCCGGGGGGCGTGGAAATGCGGTACCTAGGAACTCTCAGGGTCACTTCTTGCCGGGCGGCGTGACGGTGAAGGAAGACCGGATCACCAGGATCCGGTCACCGTCACGGTCCGGCTGTGGAACTGGATGCGGGTGCCCCCGCCGAACCAGCGTCCGTGGGAACCTCGGGACATGCCGGTGATGCGGTAGGCGCCACCGTCCCCCGGGTGAGTGTGCGAGTAGCTGTTGCCCCGCTCGAAGGAGATCGTGCCGTCACCGCTGGCGTCGTAGGTGGCCGTCTCGTTCCCTTCCAGGCCGTGCCACTCCATACGGTTGTCCGCCGCGCGCCAGGTGTCGTTGCCGACCCATCCGTCGGCGGTCACGCCGTAGCGGGTCTGCAACTGCTCGGTCGCAGCGGCGGTGGCGGGACCGAACTGTCCGTCGATTGCGGACAGGCCGATCAGTCCTTCCGCGGCCAGAATGGACTGCCACATCAGCACGATGTCGGTCCTCGAGTCGGCGCATCCGTTGCACAGGGAGTGGCCGAGTTCTGCGAAGTGGTCGCCGAAGTCGTCCGTGAGGACCCCGTCGCCGTCCACGAACGTGGTGCCGTAGGCCCCGGAGTTGGCCGGTATGGCCTGCGCCGGGGTGGCGATCAGGACCGTCGACAGGCCGGCGGCGAGGAGACCGAGGCCGAGCTTCGCATGTCTTGTACGCATGAATCTTCCTCTCTGGTGTGACGGTTGTCAGTTCTTGCCCTGGGCCTGGGCCAGGCGGCGGGCCTTGGTGCGGCGTTCCGGTGCGGCTGGATCGTCCACCGCGCCGGGGCGCGGGCCATTGCGGTGTACGGCGCGGTTGCGGAAGGTCTTTGTGAGGCGCGTGAGGGCCTGTGCATCCGGTGCGACGTCGATCTGGAAGTGGCACTCGGCGGCAGGGGAGAGATCCGCGCCCCACCGGACCACGCCGCCGCAGTCGGCGAGGATGTCGCGGACGATCGCCACCTGGTGCGGCCACAGTCCGTCGCCGGCTCCGAGCAGGGCAATCGCACTGCCGGAGAGGTAGTTCGACTCGTAGGCGGCCCGTACGGCGCGGTCGGTGCGGTGTCCCAGGACGTCCCTTGAGCCACGCAGCGGCATGACCTCGTAGTGCCAGCGTCTCGCGATGTGCAGGAGTACCGCGGCGGCCTCGGGGCGCAGGCGTACCGTGGCGGGGGAGCCCTCGATGCGGAACGACTCGACGGCGGCCGCGTCGATGGTCCAGCCGTTGTCGCTGCGTCGTGAGTTCCACTTCTCGTCGGCCGCGGCCGCGGCCCCGGTGGGGACGCCACCCAGTGCCGCGCCCGCGCCCATGGCGCCGGCGGACAACAGCACGGCCCGTCGGGTGAGTGTCATGTCATTTTCCTCCCTCGGCATCGACCCGCTCCTGGAGTTCCCAGGCGTACGCGAGCACGAAATTGCTGAGCTGGGTCGGTTCGATGTTCTCGGGATAGTCCTCCGAGTCGAGGGCCGGGCCGCCGACCAGAGCCCACTTTCCTGCGATCAGCGCGACGTCGGAGTTCTCACCCAGGAGCAGATTCCTGGCGAGGGTCTGCGTCGTCGAACTATTGCTGTCGAAGCGGTCGGCGTAGAAGAGGGTGTATCGCCGCTGGCAGACCCGGTCGTCGGCCCCGGGACTGTCGGTGTCGTAATAACGGGCGACGGCTTGGGGGAGGCTGAGCGAATCCGCCTGTATGAGCCGCATGATGTTGAATCCATCGGCGTCGGAAATCCAGTCCACGTTGTCGAACTGGGACGCGGCGTCACGCTTTCCGAGATAATCCCGGGCGAAGAGCATGGGGTTCGGGTACCGGTCCTTGTTCTTGCGCCAGTCCTGGTAGAACGTCACGAGGTCGCCGGCCCAGCCGCCACCGTCCCCCATCGTCACGAGGTCGGTGGTCGAGGGGTACCTGAGGCAGGTCTCCAGGGTCGCCATGAGGTGCTCCGTACCGACGTCGGTTCCGGTGACCGGGTCCGTGAAGTACCTTCTGCCGTCGAGAGTCAGTCCCTGTTCCGCCGCCTTTTCTATCCAGCCCTGGTCGACCGGCTCCAGGGTCAGCCGCCACTCGATGTCGTTGTATTTCTCCTGCCGGAAGAACTGGCAGACGAGGACGGTGGGGTCGGTTCCCGCGTCGTACGCCAGGGCAGCCGTGTACAGCCGCTCGATGAGGTCGATGAAATCCTGCGCGGGTGACCTGGCGGGATTGAGTACGGCCGTGCCCGGGTCGGAGCTACGGCGCCACACATTCCGGTCGATCTCCCAGGCCTCGCCGAAACTTCCGCTGCCGTAGCTGAACGTGGTGTTGAGGATCTGGTTGAACGACCAGTTCGCGGGCAGCGGGAATCCGAGGTTTCCGGAGAAACCCCAGGAGAGCCCGGACACGAAAGACCAGGTGGCGCCGACGTCATTGGAGACTTCGGTGCACACGTTCCGTGAGCCGTAGACGCCGTAGGTGTAGCGGTTCGTCCGTCCCAGAGCCGCCCGTACACCCCGGAAATAGGGGATGACGGCCGAGTCGATGTCCGCCTGCGTCGCGTCGAAGTCCACGGCGAAGTAGATGCAGGTACCGCGGCCGAAGCCGAACTCCCGTGCGCGCGTCTCGGCCACCGTGCCCTGCTCGAAGCCCTTGTCATAGGTGAAGTTGGCCTTTACCGTGCCGTTCCACTGAAAGATCGGGTACACGCGCAGGCCGCCGCGGAGGATGTCGCTCAGCTCGGTACTGGTGAGCGCCTTTCCCAGATAGTCGTCGTCGTCCGGGGGGAGGTGCTCGTCGAGGTACCGGCCCACCACCTGGAGCCCGGCGTCGCCGAGAGCCTTGGCGCGGGCGAAGGTGAGCGGCTGCGCCTGGTCGCACGCGGTGGTGTCGCGGTACTCGTTGCCGGTGGAGACGAGGAGTTGCGCCCAGGTGTCGTAGTTGGATTTGCCGGTCACCGTGAGCTGGCTGAACCTCTGGAAGGCTCGCACGAATTCCGCGGTGTTCTCGGTGTAGGTACTGCGGATACTGGCGGGAATCGCGCCGCCGTCCTCGAGGACGGGTGAGTTGAAGACGCACAGGGCCGTGAAGAGGTGGACCATGTCGCCTTCGCTGCCCACGCTCAGTGTGGGCTGCTCCTTGAGCTTCGCCTTGGTGGCCGAGCCGAAGTACCCCCCGATCTCCGCGCGGTCGATGCCGATCTCGAACTGGACGGCCTTCATCACGGCCTGCTGCACATCACGCGCGTAGACGCCGTCGCACGGACTGAGGTCCATGGTGGTGATCTGTTGCTGGTAGACGTACTCCTGGTTCAGATGCCGCTGGAAGTCCTGGATCTCGGACGTGCCGCCGGACACGAGCCGGAACTGGTCCATGCGCATCAGTGCCTTGATGATCAGCGCGTTGACCCGGGCGGGAACGGTGGAGATGTCGAACCCGGAACCGGTGGTCAGCCCGGCGTGGGTGAGCAGCTGGTTCATCGAAGAGGTGGTCACCTCGGACCACTCGGAGGCCGAAGCGGCACCGTAGTACCCCTTGCACCACAGCCCGTAGTTGACGATCCGCACCAGGTTGGCGTTGCGCTCCCCGGGGCGGATGCCGTCGCGGTCGACGACGGCTTTGAACGTGCCGGGACCGAAGTTCCGTACGGTCTGTGAGATCCCCAGCTCGTGCTGGAGGGCTTGGGTGAGGCTGAGCACCGTGGCCCAGCCGGTGCTGCCGTCCTGTGGGCAGCGTTCGTATCCGCCGGCCACGCCTTCGTAGGTCGCGTTCACCCATCTCTGGGCGGCGAGCACGTTGGGATCGCTCATGCGATATGTCCCCCGTTGGATTCGGACCGAGACTGTGGGAGTGCCACAAACACCCCGATGCCAGACCGTCACCCATGGGAGGGACGGGGGGAACCTGGAAATTTATAGGGCCCCGCCTGCCGGGCGGTACCTCAGAATTCTCAGGGTCACTTCTTGCCGGGCGGCGTGTACTCCTTGAGGTAGTGAGCGACGCGGTCGGCGTAGTCGCGGTACTTCGGGGGAACTCCGGCCGCGTTGTTCACGCTCTTGTACGACGTCCGGTACGCGGCCGCCAGCAGCACCCGGCGGTCGCCGGACAACCCGGTCGGCTCCAGGCGAGGTTCCATGAAGCAGAGATAGCGGCCCACGGCCGGGATGGACTCGGCGGGGGTGAGGGGCGGCCGGGGGGTCTCCTGCGCGGGGACGCCGTCCGCGCGGATGTACCAGCGCAGGATGCTCGGGGTCCAGCGGGCGATGCCGTACTCGCCCTCGTCGCCCGCGGTGGGGTCCCAGAGGTCGGGGTCGAAGTCGCTCTCCGCCTTCAGGAGCGCGGCGATCAGCGCCGGAGTGACCTCCGGCTGGACGCAGTCGTGGGCCGAGTCGACGATGAGCCGGCGGTAGGCCACGGGGACGCCCTTGTCCGTACGGAGTTCGGCGGCACCGTAGGTCGCGGCCGTGACCTTCCGTGTCTCGGCCACCGATCCCTTGGCGTCCTTCGCTCCCTGGGTGTCGCCCGTATCCGTCGCCCAGGTGCTGATGCCGTAGCCGAGAGCGGCCACGGCGGCGGTGGTGAGCGCGGCGGCCAGGATCGTCGTACGGCGGGAGCGGCGGCGGGGGAGCAGGGCTCGGGGGAGACGGGGCGAGCGGCCCGTGCCGGCCGCCGTCTCCACCCGCCGCAGCAGTGCCTGAGTGCCGATGCGGTCCGCGTGCGTGCGGGTCAGGCAGGCCCGCACGATGTCCGGCCAGGCGTCCGGCAGTTGGGGCGACAGGCGCAGCTCATCGGTGCCGCGGGCGTAGGCGGCGGCGGCGTCGCGGCGGGCCGTCGGGGTGCCGCCGGGCAATGGGAAGGAGCCGGTGAGGACGACATGGGCGAGGACACCGAAGGCCCAGATGTCGGCGGACGGGCGGATGCGGCGGCCGCGTTCGCCGATCTCCGACCAGAGGAGTTCCGGTGGGGTGTAGTCCGGCGTGGAGAAGGCCGGGGTGTAGGCGTGGGTGCCCTCCAGTTCCGCAGCCATGTTGAAGTCGGCCAGGCGGGCCGAACCGTCCTTCATCAGCAGGACGTTGGCCGGTTTCAGGTCCCCGTGCACCCAGTTCGCCCCGTGCAGCTGGGCCAGTCCTTCGCAGATCTGCGCGAGCAGCGCCGGCCCGGCGGCGGGCCGGGGCGAGGCGGCGAGCAGGGCCGACAGCGATCCCTGCGCCTTCTCCAGTACGAGGACGGTGGCCCCGTCGAGGGCCGGGTGCCCGGGGTCGTCGACGGTGAGGGTGTCGTACATCCTGATCAGCCGCGGACGTGTGAGCCGCCGGTACAACTCGACCTCGCGCTCGACGAGTTCGCGCAGGTGGGAGAGCTGGCGCGGGGTGCCCGTGCCGGTGGGCAGGAACTTCAGGGCGGCCGTCTGGGGCGGGTCCTCGCCGCCGGTGTTCGCCGAGGACACCAGCCGCGCCTCGTACACGCTGCCGAACGCGCCCGTCGCGATCGGCTCGCGCACCTCCCAGGCGCCGACCCGGTAGCCACGGGGGACCGGTACGGCGTACGGCTCGCTCACCGCGACCTCCGCACGGCCGGGGCCGCCAGGACGACGAGGTCGTCCTCCCGGACCAGGTCGAAGCGGAGCGCCAGGGACACCAGGGACTCCTTCTTGCCGTTGAGCCGCGGGCCCGTCTCCGCCGTCTCCGGGCCGGGCTTGAGACGCAGCTTCACGGCCAGGTAGTCGATGTTCCACTGGACGGAAGTGCGGGACGCGGCAGGCCAGTTCGGGCGCAGGCGGTCCACGACCTGCTCGACCGTGGGCAACGGGGCGTGCGGCGCACCGCGCAGGCGGGGCTCGCACAGCGCGGCGAGGACCGCGAAGTAGCGCTTGGTGCGGTCGACCGAGAAGGCGGGCGCGGTGGTGTCGCCGTCGAGGCCGCCCTCGGTGCGCAGATAGTCGTGGCGCGGCGCCCACACCTCGATCGGCAGCAGGTCGCCCGCGGCCGGCAGCACGATCCGGGAGAACTCGAACGGCACCGGCGCGTCCAGCCGCCCCGGCCCGACCTTGATGTGCTCGCCCGCGCCCTCCGGGTTCTCCACGACATACGTCTGGTGGGCGCAGAGGTTGCTGAGGGTCCAGAAGGCGCCCTGCGCGCCGATCGCCCCGGCTCTGCGGGACACCCCGTCGTGCGGAACGACCAGGTCGTTGTCGCGGGCGGAGCGCCCGAAGGTCAGCCGTTCGCCCGGCGCGAGTTGTCGTTGTGTGCGGTCGGACTCGTCCTCCGTGGTCGGCGGAGGTACCACGATGATGCTGTACAAGGTGCGTCTCCCCGTGCCTGACGGCTACCAGGGCTCAGACTAGGACGACGCACCAGGGCCGTGTCCCCCTCGAACGGGTGAGACACGGCCCTTGGGCAGGAATGGCGCGAACTGTTCAGTCGCGAAGGCGCGTTCAGTAGCGCGGCCTGTTGAACCAGGCCTTGCCCTTGGAGTTGCCGGCGAAGACCGCGATCAGGATGCCGAGCACCAGGTGGATGATGCCCGCGATCGTGAACGGGTAGAGCGCGAAGACCGCGGTGAGAATGCCGAAGACCAGGGTCGTGACACGCAGGCCGTTGCCGCCGGTGCTGAACTTCGTCGCCAGCATGACCGCCCACACCAGCCAGGCCAGCGCGAACACCGAGAAGCCCCACAGCACGCCGGTCGGGTAGTCGGCGATCTGCGCGAAGGCCTCGTCGTCCTTGGCCTTGTCGATGGCCACGGCGGCGAAGGCGAAGAGGAGCACGCCGATGATCTGCAGACCGACGATCACCCACAGCATCACGCGGGCCGCGCCGACCGTGCCCGGCATGGCCGCCATCGGGGCGGGGGCGCCGTAGGGCTGCTGGACCGGCGGGGCCTGGGGGTAGCCGTAGCCGGGTGCCTGTCCCTGCTGCTGGGGGTAGCCGGGCGCCTGCGGCTGCTGCTGGGGGTAGCCGTATCCCTGCTGCTGCCCCTGGGGCGGGCCGTAGGGGTTGTTGTTCGGGTCGCCGTAACTCATGGCGGTCTTTCCTCCGTTGATCCAAGTGCGGGGACGACGCGCGGCACCGTACGGAGGAAAGTCCTGTCAGATCTCTGTCAGATCTCTGACAGGTGCGGTGGTCCCCCCGATGACTGCCCGCGGCACTGTGCGGCCATCGTTCTTCACGGCCGACTTGCTTGTCCAGCCGCATTCCGCATGTGTTGTGCAAGTGCAACCTCGACGATCTTGCGGACCCGGTCTTGGGGACCCTGATTGGAACAGGGGCACGGTCATCCGCGAGGATGGGACCATGACCGCCCAGATTCTCGATGGCAAGGCCACCGCAGCCGCGATCAAGTCCGATCTGACCGCCCGCGTGGCGGCGCTGAAGGAGAAGGGCGTCACGCCCGGCCTCGGCACGATCCTCGTCGGGAACGATCCCGGCAGCCAGAAGTACGTCGCCGGAAAACACCGCGACTGCGCCCAAGTCGGCATCGCCTCCATCCAGCGCGCGCTGCCGGACACGGCGACGCAGGAGGAGATCGAGGCGGTCGTCCGCGAGCTGAACGAGGACCCGGCCTGCACCGGCTACATCGTCCAGCTGCCGCTGCCCAAGGGCATCGACGAGAACCGGATCCTGGAGCTCATGGACCCGGACAAGGACGCCGACGGCCTGCACCCGATGAACCTCGGCCGCCTCGTCCTGAACGAGCCCGCCCCGCTGCCCTGCACCCCGAACGGTGTGCTGACCCTGCTGCGCCGCTACGGCGTGGAGATCAAGGGCGCCGAGGTCGTGGTCGTCGGCCGTGGCGTGACCATCGGCCGGCCGATGCCGCTGCTGCTGACCCGGCGCAGCGAGAACGCCACGGTGACCCAGTGCCACACCGGTACGCGTGACCTGTCGGCGCACCTGAAGCGCGCGGACATCATCGTCGCCGCGGCCGGTTCGGCCCATCTGGTCCGGGCCGAGGACGTGAAGCCGGGCGCGGCCGTCCTCGACGTCGGCGTCTCGCGCGGCGCCGACGGCAAGATCGTGGGCGACGTCCACCCGGACGTCGCCGAGGTGGCCGCCTGGATCTCCCCGAACCCGGGCGGCGTCGGCCCGATGACCCGGGCGCAGCTGCTCGTCAACGTGGTCGAGGCGGCGGAGCGCAGTGTCGGCTGAGAGCACACCCGGCAAGGCTTCCGGCAAGGCTGAGGCTGAGGACATCCGGGCTGCGGGCATCGGGTTCGGGGGGGCGGGCGGGTCCGGCGGGTCTGGCGGGTCCGGCGAGGGCATAGAGCCCGGCGGGTCCGGTGGGTCCGGTGGGTCCGGTGGGTCCCGCGAGGGCATCGAGAGCGGAGGGTTCGGCCGCTCCGGCGGGTCTGGCCGCTCTGGGTCCGGCCGCTCCGGTGGGTCCGGCGGGTCCGGCGGGTCCGGCGGGTTCGGTGAGTCTGGCCGGTCTGGCGGGTCTGGCGGGGACATCGAGAGCGGCGGGTCCGGCCGGTTCGGCGGGTCCGGCCGCTCTGGTTCCGGCCGGTCTGGCGGGTCGGGCCGCTCCGGCGGGTCTGGCGGGTTCGGCGGGGACATCGAGAGCGGCGGGTCCGGCCGGTTCGGCGGGTCCGGCCGCTCTGGTTCCGGCCGGTCTGGCGGGTCGGGCCGCTCCGGCGGGTCTA
>NZ_JBFAIR010000019.1:140658-140791 GCF_040654815.1 Streptomyces sp. NPDC050619
CTGGCGGGTTCGGCGGGGACATCGAGAGCGGCGGGTCCGGCCGGTCTGGCGGGTCGGGCCGCTCCGGCGGGTCTGGCGGGTTCGGCGGGGACATCGAGAGCGGCGGGTCCGGCCGGTCTGGCGGGTCGGGCCG
>NZ_JBFAIR010000019.1:140886-217814 GCF_040654815.1 Streptomyces sp. NPDC050619
GGCCGCTCCGGCGGGTCTGGCGGGTCCGGCGAGGACATCGCGAGCGGGAGGTCCGGCCGCTCCGGCGGGTTCGGGGAGTCCGGCGAGGACATCGAGGTGCGGGACCCCGTCAGCGCGCCCGACGCCGAGGGGAAGGCGCGCCGCACGACTCGCCGCTTCCCGCTGTTCACGAGGGACACCGCGCGCCCGGAGGGCGGTGGCCGGGCCGCGCCCCGCGACGCCCCGGCGCCCGCCCGGCAGTGGCCGGTGCTCGCCGTACTGGCCCTGGTCGGCCTCGGCCTGCTGCTGACCGCCCTCGACCTGTTCCGGGTCGGCATCCTGCTGGTCGGCCTCGCGCTGCTGGCCGGCGGCGTCCTGCGCTGGCTCCTGCCGGACGTCGGCATGCTCGCGGTGCGCTCCCGCTTCACCGACATCGTCACGTACGGCGTGCTGGGCCTCGCCATCGCCCTGCTGGCGCTGATGGTGCAGCCGGATCCCTTGCTGGTGATCCCGTTCCTGAAGGACACGCTGCACTTCACGGTCAGCAGTTAGCGCGCACAGCAGCACAGCAGCAGCCCAGGAGCGGCACGGCGGCCCGTCAGTGGCGCCGTGGCTCCTGGGTGAGTCGGTGGCTCCCGTGACGGGCGATATTTCCGGTGTGTGCTCCCTGTGTTGATGTATTGGCAACTTCGCGGATTTGACACGAAGTTGCTCGATATCGGAGCTAGCGTGGCCCACCTGCCGGTAGGGGGGACTGGGGGACTGGACCTTGGCCCGGTGGGCGTGCAACCGTGCACGCCCGCGGCCACCATGCTCCCGTGCGCCCCCACCCTGGGAACTGAGATCCTGACTGAACGCATCCCTGTGGGTAGCCACAACGGGGACTCGGCAGAGGGCACCACGCACGGGGTACAGCAGCGGGGAACTACCAGCACAACCGGGGGGAAGAGGGGATGCAATGCCTCGTTGGAGGGCTTTGCCGGACGAACTCGATCCGCAGGTCAGGGAATTCGCGAGCCAGCTGCGGCGACTCGTGGACCGCAGCGGCCTGAGCATCGCGTCGGTGGCCGACCGCACGGGCTACAGCAAGACGTCCTGGGAGCGGTATCTCAACGGCCGGCTCCTGGCACCCAAGGGCGCGATCGTCGCCCTGGCGGAGGTCACCGGCACCAATCCCATTCATCTGACCACGATGTGGGAGCTCGCCGAGCGCGCCTGGAGCCGCTCGGAGATGCGCCACGACATGACCATGGAGGCCATCCGGATCTCCCAGGCGCGCGCCGCGCTCGGCGAGTTCGGCACGCCGCCCGCGGGGGCCGCCGGCAAGACGGCCCGCAAGAGCGGCAGCACCACGGTCAGGCCCGGCATCGCCGGACCGGCCGGGGTGGTTCCGACGGTGCCGCCGCAGCCGACGGCACCGGAGGTCCAGGACTCGGCGGGGAGCGTCCGCGAGTCCCGGCCTTCGAACGGGACCAAGAAGGGCTCGACGGCTGGTTCTCCGGCCGGATTCGGATCCGGCCCCTCGGGCGGGAACTCGTGGGGCATAGCGGGCTATCAGGGTCCGTCCCCGGCCGTCGGACGCGCCGCCGAGGCCTCACCGTCACCGCCACCGTCACCGACGCCCTCGCCCGCACCGACGTACGGCGAACCCCCGCAAGGGCCCCGGCCCGGCGGTGACTCGGCCGGCGGGGCGGGCGGCAAGCGCCGGCTGACGATGTTCCTCGCGGGCGTCGTGGGGGTGGTGGTCGTGATGGCCGGCGCGTACTTCCTCACGAACGGCGACGGGGACGGCAAGAAGGAGGCCGCCCAGTCGCCCTCGCCGTCCGCCACCGTCAACCCCAACCTGCCGGCCGGAGTGAAGTGCAGCGGTGCCTCCTGCACCGGCAAGGACGCGGAGAGCATGGGCTGTAGCGGCGATCTGGTGACCACGGCCAAGACCGCGACCGTCGGCACGACCGTCGTCGAGGTCCGCTACAGCGAGACCTGCGGCGCGGCGTGGGGGCGCATCACCCAGGCCGCGCAGGGGGACGAGGTGCGGGTGGCCGTGGGCAAGGCCGCGCAGAGCGGGGACATCACCGTGGCCGGCGACACGATCGCGTACACGCCGATGGTGGCCGTGAAGGACGCCGGCGAGGCGAAGGCGTGCGCGACGTTGGCCTCGGGCCAGGAGGGGTGCACCGGGTAACGGGAGTAACGGGTAACAGGAAGTACAGGAAGTAACGGGTAACAGGAAGTAGCGAGAAAACAATTCGGGGAAGCGCGCGCATGGCCGTCTGAATCGCGGGCACGCGAACGTTACCCCCACGGGAGTCCGGAATACCGGTACCCCCATCCGGCGGCCGTCTTCGTCCCCCCTCTCCCGGACGGGCGGCCGCCGCTTCTGTGGGCTGGGCCACACGGCCCCGGACATCCGGGATCCCGGATGCGCGATAGCCTGATCGCTGATCTCTCTTGACGCCAAGAGATCGATCAAACGCCCGGGGCAGCGACGCCCCACCGCCAGCTGTCATACGGAGAACGCCATGACCCGCACCCCCGTGAACGTCACCGTCACCGGCGCGGCCGGCCAGATCGGTTACGCCCTGCTCTTCCGCATCGCCTCCGGCCAGCTGCTCGGCGCGGACGTGCCGGTCAAGCTGCGTCTGCTCGAGATCACCCCCGCGCTGAAGGCCGCCGAGGGCACCGCGATGGAGCTGGACGACTGCGCCTTCCCGCTCCTTCAGGGCATCGACATCACGGACGACCCGAACGTCGCCTTCGCCGGCACCAACGTCGCCCTCCTCGTGGGCGCCCGCCCGCGCACCAAGGGCATGGAGCGCGGTGACCTCCTGGAGGCCAACGGCGGCATCTTCAAGCCGCAGGGCAAGGCCATCAACGACCACGCCGCGGACGACATCAAGGTCCTCGTCGTCGGCAACCCGGCCAACACCAACGCCCTGATCGCCCAGGCCGCCGCCCCGGACGTACCGGCCGAGCGCTTCACCGCGATGACCCGCCTGGACCACAACCGCGCGCTGACCCAGCTCGCGAAGAAGACGGGCTCCACGGTCGCCGACATCAAGCGCCTGACCATCTGGGGCAACCACTCCGCCACCCAGTACCCGGACATCTTCCACGCGACGGTCGCCGGCAAGAACGCCGCCGAGGTCGTCAGCGACGAGAAGTGGCTCGCCGAGGACTTCATCCCGACCGTCGCCAAGCGCGGCGCGGCGATCATCGAGGCCCGTGGCGCCTCCTCCGCCGCCTCCGCCGCCAACGCCGCCATCGACCACGTGTACACCTGGGTCAACGGCACGGCGGACGGCGACTGGGCCTCCATGGGCATCCCGTCGGACGGCTCCTACGGCGTCGCGGAGGGCCTGATCTCCTCCTTCCCCGTCACCACCAAGGACGGCAAGTACGAGATCGTCCAGGGCCTGGACATCAACGAGTTCTCCCGCGCCCGGATCGACGCCTCCGTCCAGGAGCTCACGGAGGAGCGCGAGGCGGTCCGCGGCCTCGGCCTCATCTGACAGCCGGCTGACAGCCGCCGGCTGAGCCGACCGGCTCGGCACCACCTTCAGGACCCCGCACGGGCCCCGTTCCGGATACGACCGGACCGGGGCCCGTCCAGGTCAGGCCTAGGCCGACAGCCGCTTCTCGAACCAGTGATCGCCGTAGACGTGTTCCGCGTACGCCGGGATCTCCCGGTACCCGCACGCCCGGTACATCGCCCGCGCCTCCGTGAGCGCGGCGTGTGTGTCCAGTCGTACGACGGTGAAGCCGCGCGCGGCGGCCTCCCGCTCCAGCGTGCCGAGCAGGCGTCGGGCCAGGCCCAGGCGACGGGCGTCCGGGTGCACCCACACGTGCCGGATCTCGCCGACGCCGGGCTCCAGCCGGCGCAGCGCCCCGCAGCCGACCGGGCGGCGCTCCTCGTACGCCACGAAGAAGGCGCCGGAGGTGCCTGACACCTCCTGGGGCCGTACGAGATCGGACCTGTCGAAGCCCTCCGGGAAGCGGGCGTCGATGTCGGTGGCGTACGCGTCCAGGCAGGCCCGGGCGTCCGGGGCGGCGCCGTCGACGAGCTCGACGGTGATGCCGGCCAGCCGCAGCAGGCGCTCCGCGGTGGCCAGCGCACCGGTCAGCTCGGCGCGCTGGCGCGGGGCGAGGCCTTCGAGCAGGCCGGCGGTGAGGGCGCCCGCGCGCCGGTTCTGCTCCTTGACCTCGGCGCGTCCGGCGGGCGTCAGCTCCACCCTGCGCAGCCGGTTGTCACCGGGATGCACGCTCATCCGGACCAGGCCCTGGGCCTCCAGGGCCTTCGCCATCCGGCTCAGATAGCCCGCGTCAAGCCCGAGCCGGCTCCTGAGCTCGCGCAGCGAGATCCCGTCACCGATCTCGAACAGCAGGCGGGCCTCGCCGAGCGGGCGGTCCTGGCCGAGGTAGTGGTCGTCGAGCGCCCCGATCCGGCGCGTGAAGTAGCGGTTGAACCGGCGGAATGCCGCCACGTGCTCCGTCGACACTGGCTCCATAGTTCTTTGACTTTAGTCAAAGAACAGTGATGCGTCCACGAGTCGCCGACATTCCACTTCCGCCGCCCCTCCCGTCACTCTATGGTGATGGTTTGCCAACTGAACGTTTCACAGAGGTCTTTCCACGCATCGGGGGAGTGGCGTGAGCACCGCATACGTGCCTCGGCAACCGCAGCAGACAGATGCCGGCGTGCCGCCGGCCGCACCACCACCTACGCCGCCCACGGCGCCGCACGCCAGCGAGGCGTCCCGGCTGCTGTGCGCGGGCGCCTACCTGGACGCCGGTTACCGGGACAAGGTCATCGAGCAGCTGCATCTCAACGAGCAGCGGATCGTCGCGCCCTCCCTCGGCTTCGACGCGGCCCGCGTCCTCGCGCACGCCCTGCGGGCCCGGCGCCAGGAACTGCTGTGGTCCGGGCTGATCATCGGCCTGTGGCTGGTCGGGGTCGCGCTGACCGGCGGTCTGCTCGCCGGTTTCCTCCTGCCCAGCCTGCTGCTCGCCGTCGCCGCCTGGATCCGCGGCCAGGACGCCGACCCGCCGGTCTACCGACGGCTGCCCGCCTTCCTGATCCGCTGGTGGGGCCGCATCCTCTTCGCGATGTTCCTGATCACCACCCTCATGACCGCGTTCGGCGGCTCGGAGGACAGCTCGTACGACTCCTCCGGCTCGTACGGCTCCCCGGGCTCCTCGGGCTACGACCCGTACGGCGGCAGCTCCAGCCCGTCCGACCTGGCCTTCCCGGACTTCGACGACATCGGCGGCCTCTTCGATCCCTGGCAGGCCTGGCTCGCGCTCGGCCTGTTCGCGCTCATCGCGCTGTCCGTGGCCGGGCAGCGGAGCATGTTCGCCCGGGCGCTGGCCGCCGAACTGTCCCCGCAGCGCTTTCAGGACGCCGCCGGCGACCCCGCCGAGCAGGTCGACGGGGAGCGCTTTCAGCGGCTCAAGGGCCGCATCCGGGTCGAGCAGCACGCGCCGCTGATCATGTACCACGAGGCGCGGCCGTTCTGCGGGGCCGGCGAGGACTACGAGACCTGGGTCCTCGCCGTCGAACTCCGCCCCGACGGCATGAAGAAGGAACAGCAGCCGCTCAGCAACCGTACGGTCCTGGAGAAGATCCGCCCACGGCTCGAACAGCTGCGGCTGCCCGCCGAGTTCGCCGGTCACACCGTGCGCGACCGGCTGCGCTGGCTGGAGATCGACGAGTGCGTGTTCCTGCCCGCCGAGGGACTGCGGCGGCGCGAGGAGGCGCCGTACACCCCGCAGGCCTTCGAGGAGCACCGGGCGCGCGCGGTCGAGGAGGGCGCCGAGAAGCGCCGGCACTTCCTGCGCATCCGCGTCGGCGGCTGGGAGGAGGAGCTGGTCGTCACCGTCTTCGTGCGCATCCACACCCAGGGCCGCATGCTCATGCTGGAGATCGCCCCGCATGTGCTGCTGCCGGTGCGCGAGGACTTCAAGAACGCCGACCGCATGGCCCACGGCTTCCGCAACAACAACCTGTTCGGCAAGGCCGCCTGGGCCGTCGCCCGGGTGCCCGGCTCCGCGGCCCGCTCCCTGATCGCCCTGGCAAAGGGCGCGATGTACGGGTGGCGGCTGCTGACCGGCGGCTACGCGGGCGCGCTGCCCGACGGCCCGGCCCTGTCGGTGCGGGAGCTGGGCTCGGCGCCGGCCGGGTCCCTGTTCCAGGAGATGGACGTCTCCCGCTACCTCAAGAGCGTGCAGGACCGGGTCGCGCACGGGGTGAAGGCCGCGCTGGACGAATCCGGTTACCACACCGGCGAGTTCGTCCAGAAGATCGTGAACATCAGCGGCGGCGGCGTGAACGTCGAGGGCAACGTCGAGGACAGCACCTTCGCCGTCGGCAGCCACGCCTCCGCCGCCTCCACGACCACCAACACGACCACCGACACGACCGGCGGCGCCGCGTCGCAGAAGGGACCCGACACCGATGGCAACGGATGAGCCGAACGTCAACTTCCACGGCGACGTCTCGCACAACACCTTCGCCATCGGCAGCCACGCGCACGCCGAGAGCCACCACGGCACGGCCGTGCAGCGCGACCAGGCTGCCGAGGAGCTGCTGAAGGCGGTGCGCGAGCTGCGCGCCGACCTCACCCGGGTGCGGGCGAGCGAGGAGACGGCCGCGCTGGACGAGGCGCTCGCCGAGACGGAGGAGGAGATCACCCGCACCGGACAGGCGGGCCCGTCGCGCGTCGACCGGCTGCGGCAGCTGCTCGCCGACTCCCAGGCCCTGGTGGGCCTGATCGCGTCGGCCGGGGCCGTAGCCGGACTGCTGGGGATGTGAGAGGGGCGGCATGAGCGGGGGAGCGCGGTACTGGAACGAGGAGACCCAGCGCTGGGAGGACGACGACGGCACGCGGCCGGCGCCGGCCCCGGTGACCCCACCACCACCGGCCCGTCCGGCGTTCGCGCCGGGGTGGACGCCGGGGGAGTCGGCGGCGGGGGAGAGGGTGCCGGGGAGCGAGCAGTCGGGGGCGGGTTCGCCGGACGGTGGCGCGTCGGGCGCCGGTTCGTCCGGCGCTGACCCCTCGGGCGCCGGTCCGTCGGCCTTCGCTCCGTCGACCGGCGGCCCGGCGGCTGTGGATGTGCCGTCCGGGAGCCCGGAGGCGGGGCCGCCCGTGGTTCCTGAACCGGGCGCGTCCCCTTCCGGAGCCGGCGGCGTCGGCGGTTGGCCCCCCGCGGGGCAGCCGGCCGGAGGCGGTGCCGCCTGGTCCCCCGCGGAGTGGCCGAGCGCCTCCTGGCCCCCCGTCGACGAGCCCGCCGCGCCTGTCCCCGGCCGGGGTATGAGCCGTCGGCTCGTGTGGTCCGTGGTGATCGGGGCCGCCGCCGTCGGCGTAGCCGTGAGCCTGGTGCTGACCCTGGTGATCGGTTCCGGGGACGACAAGGACAAGGCGGCCACGGAGAGCTCGCCCCCGGTCTCCCCGACGGCCGGGGTGTCGCAGCAGAGCGACCCGTCCCCCTCCCCGACGCCCACCGGGGAGACGGCGTCGCCCTCCGCCTCCGCGCCCGAGCTACCCGCGGGCTACAAGTCGTACAAAGACCCCGCAGGCTTCCGGATCGCGATCCCCGAGGGATGGTCGCGCGCCACGGTGAAATCCCAGTACGGCATCCCCGTCGTGAACTACCGCAGCCCGGACAGCGAACGCCGGTTGCAGGTGTACCAGGTGGCGGAGGGCTCGCCGGCCGCGTCGTTCGACCTGTTCCTGTCCGACCAGACGTTCAAGCCGGCCGGTTTCAAGAAACTGTCCCTGGAGAACCTCGACAACGCCGACTACACGGGCTCCCGGCTGGAGTACCTCGCCGACAGCCTCAAGGGCGAGCCCGACGTCGGCACCTGGCACGTCTACGACGAGCGGTTCGTGGCGTCGGACGGCCAGATCTACGCCATCGCCGCCTACGGCTCCGACGCGGACGGCCGCAAGGACGAACTGCGACTCCTCACCACGGCGCTGGACTGGTTCTGCCCGTCCCTCGGGGCCTGTGAGGCGGGTGACGCCGCGGCGGTGGACTGACCGTTCCGTTCCGCCCCTTTTGCCGGAATATTCAGTGACGCCGGGCACTTTCGGCCACGGATTGCGCATGCAATCCCGGCCCCGGGGCAGGCGATCCCGGTCCCGCTGAGTGACATCCGTGTGACACAGGGGCACTGAACAGGAATGGAAGGCAAAACCCATCATGGCGGACACACTGGACCTCCCGGCGCGGAAGACCATCCACGTGGACGGGGAATGGCGTGAAGCCGTCTCCGGCGCCACGCGCGAGATCCTCGACCCCGCGGACGCCCTGCCGTTCGCCCTGGTCGCGGAGGGCGACGAGAAGGACACCGACCTGGCGGTCGCGGCCGCCCGGCAGGCCTTCGACCACGGTGACTGGCCGCGCACGCCCGTCGTCGAGCGCGCCGCGCTGCTGCGCCGCGTCGCCGATCTTCTCGTGCGCGACCGCGAAGAGCTCGGCCTGCTGGAGAGCCGGGACGCGGGCAAGACCGTGGAGGAGGGCCGCGTCGACATCGACTGTGTCGCCGACGCCTTCCGCTACTTCGCCGACCTCGTGGCCGGCGAGGCCCCGGGCCGGGTCGTCGACGCGGGCTCGCCCGACATCCACAGCGTCGTCGTCCACGAGCCGCTCGGCGTGTGCGCGCTGATCACCCCCTGGAACTACCCGCTCCTCCAGGCCAGTTGGAAGATCGCCCCGGCGCTCGCGGCCGGCGACACGTTCGTCGTCAAGCCGAGCGAGATCACCCCGCTCACCACCGTCGCGATCATCGACCTGCTGGCCGAGGCCGGGCTGCCCGCCGGTGTGGCGAACATCGTCACCGGCCCCGGCCACTCCGTCGGCGCGCGGCTCGCCGAGCACCCCGATGTCGACCTCGTCTCCTTCACCGGCGGCCTGATCAGCGGGACCAAGGTGGCCCAGGCCGCCGCCCCGAGCGTCAAGAAGGTCGCCCTCGAACTCGGCGGCAAGAACCCCAACGTCGTCTTCGCCGACGCCTGCGCCACCGAGGAGGCCTTCGACACCGCCGTCGACCAGGCCCTCAACGCGGCCTTCATCCACAGCGGCCAGGTCTGCTCGGCGGGCGCCCGCCTCATCGTCGAGGAGCGCGTCCGGGACCGTTTCGTCGCCGAACTCGCCCGCCGGGCCGACCGTATCCGCCTCGGCCGCGGCACCGAGGACGGCGTCGAGTGCGGACCCCTCGTCTCCGAGCAGCAGCGCGCCAAGGTCGAGGCGTACGTCGACTCGGCGCTCGCCGAGGGCGCGGTGCTGCGCTCCGGCGGCAAGCGCCCGGCGCCGTCGCCCGAGCGCCCCGCCACCGGCTACTTCTACGAGCCGACCGTCCTCGACCACTGCCACCGCGAGATGAAGGTCGTACGGGAGGAGGTCTTCGGGCCGGTCCTCACCGTCGAGACCTTCCGCACGGAGGACGAGGCGGTCGCCCTCGCCAACGACACCGAGTACGGTCTCGCGGGCGCCGTCTGGACCGCCGACGCAGGGCGGGCCCGCAGGGTCGCGGGCCGGCTGCGGCACGGCACGATCTGGATCAACGACTTCCACCCCTACCTCCCCCAGGCGGAGTGGGGCGGCTTCGGCAAGAGCGGAGTGGGCCGCGAACTCGGCCCCGCCGGGCTCGCCGAGTACCGCGAGACCAAGCACGTCTACCAGAACCTCGCGCCGAAGCCCGTCCGCTGGTTCGCCGGCTGATCCGCTGGTCGATCCCCGCCCTCCCTCGCAAGCCCCTGGCTCTGGCCCCTGGCCCTTGGCCTTTGGAGTGACCCCCCCCATGTCTGAACACATCCATGAACCTGAACACCTCCATGAATACGACTACGTCGTCATAGGCGGCGGCACCGCCGGCTCCGTCATCGCCTCCCGCCTCACCGAGAACGCCGACGTCACGGTCGCCGTCATCGAGGGCGGCCCCAGCGACGTCGGCCGGGACGACGTGCTGACCCTGCGCCGCTGGATGGGTCTGCTCGGCGGCGAGCTGGACTACGACTACCCGACCACCGAGCAGCCGCGCGGCAACTCGCACATCCGGCACAGCCGCGCCCGCGTGCTCGGCGGCTGCTCGTCGCACAACACCCTGATCGCCTTCAAGCCGCTGCCGTCCGACTGGGACGAGTGGGAGGCGGCCGGCGCCAAGGGCTGGGGCGCGGTGCCGATGGAGGCGTACTTCGCGCGGCTGAAGAACAACATCGTCGCCGTCGACGAGAAGGACCGCAACGCCATCGCGCGCGACTTCGTCGACGCGGCCCAGAAGGCGCTCGAAGTCCCCCGCATCGAGGGCTTCAACAAGAAGCCGTTCAACGACGGCGTCGGCTTCTTCGACCTCGCCTACCACCCGGAGAACAACAAGCGCTCCTCGGCGTCGGTGGCGTATCTGCACCCGGTGATGGACGAGCGCGCCAACCTGACGATCCTGCTGGAGACCTGGGCGTACAAGCTGGAGCTGAACGGCACGCGCGCTCAGGGCGTGCACGTCCGCACCAAGGACGGCGAGGAGTTCGTCGTACGGGCCCGCAACGAGGTGCTGCTGTGCGCGGGCGCCGTCGACTCGCCCCGGCTGCTGCTGCACTCCGGCATCGGCCCGAAGGCGGATCTCGCCGAGCTCGGCATCCCGGTCGTGCTCGACCTGCCCGGCGTCGGCGAGAACCTCCTCGACCACCCGGAGTCGGTGATCGTCTGGGAGACGAACGGACCCATCCCCGAGAACTCCGCGATGGACTCCGACGCGGGCCTGTTCGTGCGCCGCGACCCCGAACACGCGGGCCCCGACCTGATGTTCCACTTCTACCAGATCCCCTTCACGGACAACCCGGAGCGACTGGGCTACGAACGCCCCCCGTACGGCGTCTCGATGACCCCGAACATCCCCAAGCCGAAGAGCCGCGGCCGGCTGTATCTGACCAGCGCCGACCCGTCGGTCAAGCCGGCCCTCGACTTCCGCTACTTCACCGACGAGGACGACCACGACGGCCGCACCCTCGTCGACGGCATCCGCATCGCCCGCGAGGTCGCCAAGGCCGAGCCGCTCGCGGGCTGGCTCAAGCGCGAGGTGGCCCCGGGGCCGCAGATCACGGGTGACGAGGAGCTGAGCGAGTACGCCCGCAAGGTCGCGCACACCGTGTATCACCCTGCGGGCACCTGCCGTATGGGATCCCCCGACGACCAACTGGCCGTGGTGGACCCCGAGTTGAAGATCCGCGGCCTGGACGGCATCCGGATCGCCGACGCCTCCGTCTTCCCGACCATGCCGGCCGTGAACCCGATGATCGGGGTGCTGATGGTCGGCGAGAAAGCCGCTGATCTGATCGGAGCTGGTGCGTGATGAGTACCCCCGTGTTCTCCGTCGAGGGCCTGTGGAAGGTCTTCGGCCCGAAGGCCGACCGCGTCCCCGCCGACCCCGAGCTGGCCGCCCTCTCGCCCGCCGAGCTGCGCGCCCGCACCGGCTGCACCGCCGCCGTCCAGGACGTCACCTTCGACGTCCGCAAGGGCGAGGTCTTCGTCGTCATGGGTCTGTCCGGCTCCGGCAAGTCCACGCTGGTGCGCTGTCTGACCCGGCTGATCGAGCCGACCGCGGGCACGATCGTCATCGACGGCGAGGACGTACGCGCCATGGACCGGTCCCGGCTGCGCGAACTGCGCCGCCGCCGGGCCGCGATGGTCTTCCAGCACTTCGGCCTGCTCCCGCACCGCACGGTCCTCGACAACGTGGCCTACGGACTGGAAATCCAGGGCATGGGCAAGTCCGAGCGCCGCGAGCGAGCCGCCCAGGTGGTCAAGAAGGTCGGCCTGGAGGGCATGGAGCAGCGCAGGCCCGGCCAGCTCTCCGGCGGCCAGCGGCAGCGCGTCGGCCTGGCCCGCGCGCTCGCCGTCGACCCCGAAGTCCTGTTGTTCGACGAGCCGTTCAGCGCGCTCGACCCGCTGATCCGGCGCGACATGCAGGAGGAGGTCGTCCGGCTGCACCACGAGGAGGGCCGCACGATGGTCTTCATCACCCACGACCTCAGCGAGGCCCTCAAGCTGGGCGACCGCATCGCGCTGATGCGCGACGGCCGCGTGGTCCAGCTGGGCACCCCGGAGGAGATCGTGGGCTCCCCGGCCGACGACTACGTCCGCGAGTTCGTGCGGGACGTACCGCGCGAGCAGGTCATGACGGTCCGTACGGCCATGCGCGCCGGGGACTGCGGCGAAGCGGACCACGCCGACGCGCTCGCCGCCGACGCGGTGGTCGCCGAGGCCATCAAGGTCGTCGCCCGCAGCCACAAGCCCGCCTGTGTCGTGGAGGACGGCCGGTGTCTGGGCGTCGTCGACCAGGAACGGCTCCTGGACGTCGTAGCCGGAACGGAGCTCCGCGAGGAGGCGGGCTCCCGCAAGGAGGCGGTCTGATGGCAACGGTCACCGCGACCGCCCCCCGGATCGCCCTCCCCGGCATCCTGAAACACCGGGCCGTCCACAAGCTCCTGCTGCTGGCCGTCGTCGCCGCGATCCTCGTCCCGCTCGCCAACGCCCGCTGGGCCAGCGGCAGTTGGCCGAACGCGCTCACCGTCGACCTCACCGAGCCGCTGACCAAGGCCAGCGACTGGATCATCGACAACCGCGACAGCCACCCGCTGTTCCTCTACTTCTTCGGCTACATCAGCAACGCGGTCATCCTGTCCGTACGCGCCGTCTATCTGGTGCTGCTCGCCGTGGGCTGGGCCGGTGTCACCGTCTTCGGCGCGGTCGTCGCCTGGCGGGTGGCCGGGGTCCGGCTGGCGCTCGGCACGGCGGCGGCGTTCCTGGCCTGCGGGCTGCTCGGCATGTGGGTGCCGACCATGCAGACGCTCGCGCTGATGGTGGTCGCGGTCCTCGCGTCCGTCCTCGTGGGCGCCGTGCTGGGCCTGGCGTCGGGCCTGTCCGACCGCATGGAGCGAATACTGCGTCCGGTCCTGGACACCATGCAGGTGCTCCCGGCCTACGCCTACCTGCTCCCCGTCGTGCTCGTCTTCGGCAACGGCGTCCCCGCGGCCGTCCTCGCCACCGTCGTCTACGCCGCCCCGCCCATGGCCCGGCTCACCTCGCTCGGCCTGCGCGGCGCCGACAAGGAGGTCCTGGAGGCGGTCGAGTCCCTGGGCTCCACCGCACGCCAGCGCCTGGTGACCGCCCGTATCCCGCTGGCCCGCAAGGAACTCCTCCTCGGCCTCAACCAGACGATCATGATGGCGCTGTCCATGGCGATCATCGCGTCGGTGATCGGCGCCGGCGGTCTCGGCGACCGCGTCTACCAGGCGCTGGGTTCGGTCGACGTCGGCGTGGCCCTCTCGGCCGGCATCCCGATCGTGCTCCTCGCCGTCGTCCTGGACCGGGTGACCGGCGCGGCGGGCGACGGCACCGACCACTCCGGGGGAACCGGATGGGCATCGGCGCGCGCGGGATGGGCGTACGCGCTCGTCGCCACCGTGGCCGTCGCGCTGGCCGGCCGGCTGGCGGGCCGCCTCGACTGGCCCGACTCCTGGACGCTGGACATCGCCGAACCGGTCAACCGGGCCGTCGACTGGATGACCGCGCACCTCTACTCCGGCGTCCCCGTCGTGGGCGGCACCGCCGAATGGGCGGGCCACTTCACCACCTGGGTCCTCGACCCGGTCCGGGACGGCCTGCAAGGGCTGCCCTGGTGGTCGGTCCTCCTGATCGTCGCCGCCCTCGCCTGGCTGATCGGCACCTGGCAGACCGCGCTCACCGCGGTCCTCGCCATGGCCGGGATCGGCGTGCTCGGCGTGTGGAAGCCCTCGCTGGACACGCTGTCCCAGGTCCTGGCGGGGGTCGCCGTCACCCTGGTCCTGGGCATCGCGATCGGTATCGCGGCTGCCCGCAGCGACCGCTTGGAACGGTTGCTGCGCCCCGTCCTGGACGTCTTCCAGACGATGCCGCAGTTCGTGTACCTGATCCCGGTCGTCGCGCTGTTCGGCGTGGGCCGGGCCCCCGCCGTGGCGGCAGCCGTCGTCTACGCGCTGCCCGCCGTCGTCCGCATCACCGCCCAGGGCCTGCGCCAGGTCGACCCGGCCGCCATGGAGGCGTCCCGCTCGCTCGGCGCGACCAGTGGCCAGCAGCTGAGGCAGGTCCAACTCCCGCTCGCCCGGCCCGCGTTGCTGCTCGCAGTGAACCAGGGAGTGGTGCTGGTCCTCGCCGTCGTCGTCATCGGCGCTCTGGTCGGCGGCGGCGCGCTCGGCTACCAGGTCGTCTTCGGCCTCGCCCAGGGCGACCTCGCGACCGGTCTGGTGGCCGGCGCGGCGATCGTCTGCCTCGGCCTGATGCTCGACCGGGTGACGCAGCCCACCGAACGCCGCGCGAAGAAAGGAGCGTGACATGCGACTTCGTCTTCGACTTCGTATGCGACGTCGTACGACGGCCGTAGTGGGCGCGGTGGTGCCGCTCGTGCTGCTGACCGGCTGCGGCGCCGCCGACATGACCAAGCAGGCCTCGCCGTTCGCCAACGCGCAGGGCGCCAAGACCGTGACCTTGTCGGTCCAGTCCTGGGTCGGCGCACAGGCGAATGTCGCCGTCGCCCAGTACCTCCTGGAACACAAGCTCGGCTACCGCGTCGACACCGTCCAGATCGACGAGGTCCCCGCCTGGGACGCGCTCAGCCAGGGCCGGGTCGACGCGATCCTGGAGGACTGGGGCCACCCCGACCAGGAGCAGCGGTACGTCAAGGACAAGAAGACCATCTCGCCGGGCGGCGACCTCGGCGTGACCGGGCACATCGGCTGGTTCGTCCCGACGTACTTCGCCAAGGAGCACCCGGACGTCACCGACTGGAAGAACCTCAACAAGTACGCCTCCCAGCTGCGTACGGCGGAGAGCGGCGGCAAGGGCCAGTTGATGGACGGCTCGCCCTCCTACGTCACCAACGACCAGGCGCTGGTGAAGAACCTGAAGCTCGACTACCAGGTCGTCTTCGCCGGTTCCGAGGCCGCCCAGATCACGCAGATGAAGCAGTTCGCCAAGGAGAAGAAGCCCTTCCTCACCTACTGGTACACCCCGCAGTGGCTCTTCAAGAAGGTCCCGATGACCGAGGTGAAGCTGCCCGCCTACAAGGAGGGCTGCGACGCCGACCCCGCGAAGGTCGCCTGCGCCTACCCGCACACCCCGCTGCAGAAGTACCTCAACACGGACTTCGCCCGGTCCGGTGGTGAAGCGGCGGCCTTCCTGAAGAAGTTCAAGTGGACGACCGAGGACCAGGACGAGGTCTCCCTGCTGATCGCCGACCAGAAGCTGACACCCGAGGAGGCGGCGAAGAAGTGGGTGGACAGCCACGAGTCCACGTGGAAGACGTGGCTGTCCTGATGTCCATGCCTACTTGAGCTGTGCGGCGATCTCTCGCAGCGCGGCGGTGGCTCGGCGTTGCAGGCCCGGCCCGAAGGTGATGCGAGTGGCCCCGAGTTCGCCGAGCTCACGGAGTTCGGCGGGCGCGGGGTCCTCGCAGTCGCCCTCTCGGTCGCGGACCGGCGGCTCGGCGAATACGTTGATCGGTCCCTGGATCCCGGACCGCAGCAGCGGCAGTACGTCGGCCGGGGCGCCGATCGGATAGACGCAGTCGGCGCCCGCGGAGACGTACAACGCGGCGCGCTGGATGGCCCGTTCGGGATCGTTTTGGCCGCGGAGGAAGGTGTCGACGCGGGCGTTCACGAAGAGCGAGTCCCCGGCTGCGTGCCGCACCTCGGCCAGCCAGTCGGCGTGCTCCCGCGGGTCCTTGAGAACGCCCCCGTCGGAGTCCTCGAGGTTGCAGCCCACGGCGCCCGTCTCCAGCAGCCGCTCCACCAGCTCCTTCGGCGCCAGCCCGTACCCGCCCTCGACGTCCGCGGACACCGGCACCTCCACGGCCCGTACGATCCGCGCGACCGCCGCGAACATCTCGTCCGCCGGTGTCGCCCCGTCCTCGTACCCGAGGGAGGCGGCAACCCCCGCGCTGGGCGTCGCGAGCGCCGGGAACCCGGCCTCGACGAAGACGCGGGCGCTGGCGGCGTCCCAGGGGCCGGGGAGGACGAGGGGGTCCTCCGGGGGCCGGCCGTGGTGCAGGGCGCGGAAGGTGTCGACCTTGCTCATGGCGTGTGACCCCCCGGCGGGATCCGGCGACTGACCATCACCCGGTTCCAGTTGTTGATGGCGGTGATCAGCGCGATGAGGTGGGCGAGCCGCGTGTCGTCGAAGTGCTTGGCGGCGTGCTCGTACACCTCGTCGGGCACGAATCCGTCCGTCAGGACGGTCACCGCCTCGGTCAGCGCGAGGGCGGCCCGCTGTCGCTCGTCGTAGACATCCTCCCCGGCCTCCTCCCAGGCGGCCAGCAGATCGAGCTGCTGCTCGCTCACCCCGTGCTTGCGGGCGATGGCGAGGTGCATGTCCAGGCAGTAGGCGCAGTGATTGACCTGCGAGGCCCGGATCACGACGAGCTCGGCGAGCGCCGGGTCGCCGAGCCCCTTCTTCGCGGTGGCGCTGAGCGCGGAGAGGGCCTGGCCGACCTCGCGGTCGAGCAGCTTCGTACGAGCCGTCACCCGAAGTCACCGGCCTTGTAGTGCCCCGGCACCGCGCGCGTGGCCACACCGAACCGGTTCCACGCGTTGATCACCGCGATCGTGGCGATGAGCTGGGCCAGTTCGGCCTCGTCGAAGTGCTTGGCGGCCTTCTCGTACACCTCGTCCGGCACGAACCCGTCCGTGAGGACCGTGACGGCTTCGGTCAGCTCGATCGCCGCGAGTTCCTTCTCCGTGTAGAAGTGCTTCGACTCCTCCCAGGCGGGGAGTTGCACGATCCGCTGGACGCTCTCGCCCGCCGCCAGGGCGTCCTTGGTGTGCATGTCGAGGCAGAACGCGCAGTGGTTGAGCGAGGAGGCGCGCAGCCGCACCAGCTCCACCAGCTTGGGGTCGAGCCCCTGCTTGGCGGCCGCGTCGAGGCGGACCATCACCTTGTAGACCTCGGGCGCGAGCTTGGCCCACCGCATCCGGGCCGGCGCTTCGGGTGCGTACTCTCCGGTCGTCGTGTCGTGGTTCGTCGTCGTCATGCCCTCGACCCTATGAGCCAAGCTGCCCACGGGTATGGTCCATTTCCATGCCGAAACCCTGGGCCACTCTGGGCGTCGACCTCCACCTAGAACCGACCGGTCCGGGCCTGCGCAGGGGCCTGACCGACGCCCTGCGCGAGGCCGTCCGCACCGGCCGCCTGGCGCCGGGGACGCGCCTGCCGTCCTCCCGCGCCCTCGCCGCCGACCTGGGCATTGCCCGCAACACGGTCGCCGACGCCTACGCCGACCTGGTCGCCGAGGGCTGGTTGACCGCCCGCCAGGGCTCGGGCACGCGGGCGGCGGAGCGCAGGGTGGTCCCGCCGGTGCCCAGTTCGACCCTGCGCCCACAGAGCCACCGCCCCGCCTACGACCTCCGCCCCGGCACCCCCGACCTGGCATCCTTCCCGCGCACCGAGTGGCTCAAGGCCGCCCGCCGCGCCATCACCTCCGCCCCCAACGAGGCCCTCGGCTACGGCGACCCCCGCGGCCGGGCCGAACTGCGCACCGCGCTCGCCGGCTACCTCGCCCGCGCCCGAGGCGTGCGCACCGACCCCGAGCGGATCCTCGTCGTAGCCGGGTTCGCGCACGGCCTCCAGATGCTCGGCACGGTCCTGCGGGCACGCGGAGTACGGACGGTCGCCGTCGAGTCGTACGGCCTGGACGTGTATGAGAAGCAGTTGACGACGACCGGCCTCGGCACCGCACCGCTCCCTTTCGACGCACTCGGCACGAACCCCGAAGGGCTGACGGACGCCGGTGCCGTCCTGCTCACCCCCGCCCACCAGTTCCCGATGGGCGTCCCCCTGCACCGCGACCGACGGGCGGTCGTCGTGGACTGGGCGCGACGCACCGGCGGACTGGTCCTGGAGGACGACTACGACGGCGAGTTCCGCTACGACCGCCAACCCGTCGGCGCGCTCCAGGGCCTGGACCCCGACCACGTCGTCTACCTGGGCACAGCGAGCAAGTCCCTCGCCCCCGGCCTCCGCCTGGCCTGGATGGTGCTGCCACCCAGCCTCGTGGAGGAGGTGACCTCGGCGAAGGGCGGCGTCGAAACGTGCGGTGTGCTGGACCAGTTGACCCTGGCGGAGTTCCTCACGTCCGGCGCCTACGACCGCCACGTACGCGCCTCCCGCCTCCGCTACCGCCGCCGCAGAGACACCCTGGTCGAGGCCCTCGCCGCACAGGCCCCGGCCGTCCACATCACCGGCATCGCGGCCGGCCTGCACGCAGTCCTGCGCCTCCCGCCCGGCACCGAACAGTCGGTGGTCCAGGCAGCCGCCTGGCAGGGCCTGGCCCTGTACGGCCTGTCCTTCTTCCGCCACGAGGCGGCCGTCACCGAGCCACTGGACGCGTTGGTCGTCGGCTACGGGACACCGCCGGACCATGCGTGGGCGGGGGCGTTGGAGGCGTTGTGCAGGGTGCTGCCGTGAGGGCAGCTTGTTACTGGCCTTGCTCGGGCGCTGCTGCGCCCTGTGCGTCGTGCTCGCGGTAGGCGTTGCCCTTGGCGGGAGTCACGGCCCAGTAGGCAGGAGAGGAGCCGTCTCCGCGGCGACCCTGATTGTCACCGCTGCCGTATACGGTGTGGGCGTCCGCATCTTTCGAAATCTTGTTCAAGGGAGAGGTGTAGCCATGGAGCCCTGGTTCAAGGGCATCGGACCCGTCACGTTGAACCTGTTGAAGTCCTCCCAGGCCAGTGAGCTGGTCGAGCTCTCGAAGGTCGCGGAGCCCGAGGCCGGAGCGCGCTTTCAGATCACGATCGAGGTGGAGGATGTGGACGCGGTGCGCGAGAAACTCGCGGAACGCGGGGTGAAGCTCCTCAACGGCCCCCAGGACCGGTGCTGGGGCATCCGGACCGCCTCCTTCGCCGACCCGTCGGGCCACGTCTGGGAGATCGCCAAGTAATGTCCAACACCGAGATGATGACGCTGCTGGGCTTCCTGAACGACAAGCGCAAGCACGTCCTGGGCATCCTCGAGGGTCTCGATGACGAAGCGCTTCGGCGCCCGGTGCTACCGTCCGGCTGGACCTGCCTGGGCCTTGTGCACCATCTCGCCCTGGACGACGAGAAGTTCTGGTTCCGCGCCGTCGCGGCGGGCGAGCGGGTCGCCATCGATGAGATCCTGGGCTCCGAGGACGACGCCTGGAAGCCTGCACCGGAGAAGTCGGCACAGGAGATTTTCGCCTTGTACCGCAAAGAGAGCGAGCGATCCGACGCGGTCCTCGCCGGCGCCGACCTGAACGCGCCCACGCCCTGGTGGCCGGACTTCTTCGACGGCTGGCGCTACGACAACCTCCGCGCAGTCGTCCTGCACGTCATCACAGAGACCGCGACCCACGCCGGGCACCTCGACGCCGTCCGGGAACTCATCGACGGAAAACAGCGGCTCGTCATCACCTGACCGCCCCCCCGGCTTCCAGTCGAGCCGCCTTGAAGTCGTCTGCGCAGGGAGGGAGTTCGCCCCGCTCCTCGGCCAGATCGACGACACCGACGACTTGACTAGCGCGATCGTCACCGTGGATGCCCTGCACGCACAACGGCACCACGCCACCTACCTGGTCGAACAGCGCGGCGCCCACTACCTGTTCACGATCACGGGGAACCAGAAGAAGCTCGCCCACCAGCTGCACCTCCGGCGAGGACACCAGCCAGGTCCGCCGCACCCATGCCGTCCTGGCCGTCCTGCGCGACCTGATCCGTTCCGCCCTCAAGCTCGCCGGCCGGGCCAACATCGCCGCCGCCCGACGCGCCCACGCCGACCGGCACCGCGTCCTCGCACGCTACGGACTCACATGATCACGAACCTGGACATCCAACCTGAACGCCGGGGCCCTGCCGCAGAACTCATCGCGGCTCGCGGGATCTCCTTGGCCGAGTCAGGGGCGGCGGAGGCGAAAACCACGCCCACCGCACCCACGCCACCCCCTCACACCTCCTCAACCGGCGCTTCCCCGAACCGCGCCAACACCAACGCCCCACCAACCGCCACCACAAACCCCACGACCGCCACCCACCCCACCCCCTCCCGCGTACGATCCCCCAGCCACACCACCCCCACCACCGCCGGCCCGACCGTCTCCCCGATCACCATCGCCGCGGTGGCCGCAGTCACCGACCCCCGCTGCAACGCCGAGGTCAGCGCCAGAAACGCCGCCCCGCCCCCCACCAGCAGCGCATACACGGCGGGGTTCCGCACGAGATCCGAAGGCGCGAGCGAGTCGATCAGCCGCACCGAGACCTCCACCACCCCGAACCCGAACCCGGCCCCCAGCCCCAGCACCAGCGCCCGCCCCCGCTCGGGCAGCCGCCCGCCGGCCAGCCCCAGCAGCAGCACGGCCACCGCCACCCCGAGCACCGCGAACTCCAGCGCGGCCGATCCGCCCCGGTCCCCTTCCGTCCCGGACGCGACCCCCAGCATCGCGAGCCCGGCGCACACCACTCCCACCGCGCCCCACTCACTCCCGCTCAGCGGCACCCGCAACAGCCGCGCCGCGACCACCGCCGTCACCGCCAGGCTCGAGGCCAGCGCCGCGCCGACCGCGTAGATCGGGATCGACCGCAGCGCGGCGACCTGGAACACGAACCCCAGCCCGTCCAGCGCCAGCCCGGCCAGATACCGCCACTGCCGGACCGCCCGTAGGAGCAGCGCCACCTCCCCGCCCCGGTCGCCCGTGTCCGCCGCCCGCGCCGCCATCGCCTGCAACACCGTCGCCGTACCGAAGCAGACCGCGGCACCAAGGGCGCACACCATTCCAAAGAGCACAAAGGGACTCTAGGTGAGGTGGTGAGGGGCGGCCCGCCCGCGCGTGCACTCTTACCGATCTCTAAGCTGACCGCCGGACACGGCACCAGCAGACGCACCAACAGCTTGATCAACGGGGAGACACGAACATGGCGGACGCACGCCGGCAACTTCGCTCAGGCACGGTCGCACTCGGCGGCGTAGGACTGCTCGCCGCGGCCCTGACCGCCTGCTCCTCGGACCCCGACAAGCGCTGCGTCGACCGCGACAGCTACAACCTCTCCAAGGGCTACGAGATCGTCGGCGACAAGAACTGCAAGTCCGCCACCACCGTCGACGGCGCCTACTACTACGGCGGCAAGAAGAAGAGCGGCTGGGTCAAGGGCGGCTCCTTCACCAAGCCCGGCAAGAAGTCCGGCAGTTCGAGCAGCAGCGGCGGCAGCGGTGTCGACCGCGGAGGCTTCGGCAGCGGCGACAGCGGCGACGGCGGCAGCGGCAAGGGCAGTTCCGGCGGCTGAACACCAGCCCCACAGGAAGACCCCAACCGAAGACCCCGTAGGAAAAGCCGTGGAACGCCACCCCATCGACCCCCGCCCCGCCTGGCAGCAGACCGTCGAGGAACAGGGGCTCATCTACCCGCTCACCCGCTACCCCGACGACTCCCTGCGCCCCTACTGGGACGAGAGCGCCTACTACGCCTTCACGCTCCCCGAGGTCGAGGCGCTGGAGCAGGTCGTCGAGGAACTGCACCACATGTGCCTGACGGCGGCCGAACACATCGTCGCCGAGGGCCGCTTCGCCGACCTCGGCATCACCGACCCCCGCGTGGCCCAGGCGGTCACCGAGGCCTGGCGCCGCCGCGCCGAACTCCCCTCCGTCTACGGCCGTTTCGACCTCCGCTACGACGGCACCGGCCCGGCGAAGCTCCTGGAGTACAACGCCGACACACCCACCTCCCTGGTCGAGGCCGCCTCGCCCCAGTGGTTCTGGATGGAGGAGCGCTTCCCCGGCGCCGACCAGTGGAACTCCCTCCACGAACGCCTGGTCGCCGCCTGGAAGAAACAGGCCGCCCTCCTCCCGCCCGGCAGCCCCCTGTACTTCGCGCACTCCTCGGCCGACGAACTCGGCGAGGACCTCATGACCGTCGCCTACCTCAAGGAGACCGCCGAGCAGGCCGGCCTGGACACCGACTGGATCTCCATGGAGGAGATCGGCTGGGACCCGCTGTCCGGCCGCTTCGTCGACAACCGGCTCCGCTTCATCCGCGGTTGCTTCAAGCTCTATCCCTGGGAGTGGCTCACCACGGACCGCTTCGCCGGCCACGTCCTCGACACCCTCGACAACGGCGGCGGCACGGGCAGCACGATGTGGATCGAGCCCGCCTGGAAGATGCTGCTCAGCAACAAGGCGCTGCTCGCCGTCCTCTGGGAGCTCCACCCCGGCCACCCGAACCTCCTCCCCGCCTACCTCGACGGCCCGCGCGAGCTGACGACGACGACCGGTTACGTCGCCAAGCCCCTGCTGGGCCGGGAGGGCGCGGGCGTGACGGTCCACGAGCCCGGTTCCGCCGCCGTAGTCCGCGAAGCGGCCTGCTGCTACCAGGAGTTGGCGCCCCTGCCCGACTTCGACGGCAACCGCGTGGTCCTCGGCGCCTGGGTTGTGGAGGACGAGTCGGCGGGCCTGGGCATCCGCGAGTCCTCCGGCCTGATCACGGACGAGTACGCCCGCTTCCTGCCACACGTGATCCTCTGAGCTCCCTACAGCCCCAGTACGGCACGCAGCTGGGCGAGTCCCCAGTCCAGGTCCTCCTTTCCGATGACGAGCGGCGGCGCGATCCGCACCGTCGCCCCACGCGTGTCCTTCACCAGCACACCCCGGTCCATCAGTTTCTCTGAGACCTCCCGCCCCGTGCCGTACCGCGGATGGATGTCGACGCCCGCCCATAGCCCGCGCCCGCGCACCGCCGTCACCCTCCCCGTCCCGGCCAACGCCGCAAGCTCCCGGTGCAGATGCCCGCCCAGCTCCGTGGCCCGCGCCTGGTACTCGCCCGACCGCAGTATCGCGATCACCTCCAGAGCCACCGCGCAGGCCAGCGGATTCCCCCCGAACGTCGACCCGTGCTCGCCGGGCCGGAACACCCCCAGCACCTCGGCGCTCGACACCACCGCCGACACCGGCACGATCCCGCCCCCGAGCGCCTTCCCGAGCACGTACACGTCCGGCACCACACCCTCGTGCTCGCACGCGAACGTCCGCCCCGTACGTCCAAGCCCCGACTGGATCTCGTCCGCCACGAACAGCACGTTCCGCTCGCGCGTCAGCTCACGCACCGCCGGCAGATAGCCGGCCGGCGGCACCAGTACCCCCGCCTCGCCCTGGATCGGTTCGAGCAGCACCGCGACCGTGTTCTCGGTCAGCGCCGCGCGCATCGCCGTCAGATCCCCGTACGGCACGATCTCGAAGCCCGGTGTGTACGGCCCGAAGTCCGCCCGCGCCTCCGGGTCCGTGGAGAAGCTGATGACCGTCGTCGTACGCCCGTGGAAGTTGTTGCCCGCGACCACGATCTTCGCCATCTCCGCGGGCACGCCCTTGACCCGGTACCCCCACTTCCGGGCCGTCTTGACCGCCGTCTCCACCGCCTCCGCGCCGGTGTTCATCGGCAGCACCGTCTCCATGCCGCACAGCTCGGCCAGTTCCTCGCAGAACGCGGCGAACCGGTCGTGATGGAACGCCCGGGACGTCAGCGTCACCCGTTCCAACTGCGCCTGCGCCGCCTCGACGAGCCGCCGGTTGCGGTGCCCGAAGTTGAGCGCCGAGTAACCGGCCAGCAGGTCCAGATACCGGCGCCCCTCCACATCCGTCATCCAGGCGCCGTCCGCGGTGGCGATCACCACCGGCAGCGGGTGGTAGGTGTGCGCACTATGGGCTTCGGCCGCGGCGACGAGCCCCTCCATGGCGTTCACGGGATCTCCCTGAGCTGGCGGTGGTCTCCTTCCTATCGTCGCTCGGATGGTGGACGCGGGACCTGGGCGATCCGGCGTGGCCGGTAGGCTGACCGGCGGGCCGTGACTGGCGCGCTGGGATGGGACCGACCATCGGGGAGCGGCCCACTGGACCGAGTCGTCCAGCACCGAGTGCCGTGCGCCTGGGCCGTACCGTGAACGCTGAACACGACGTCCGGAGGTCCCCATGCCAGCCGAACCCCTCTCCACCGAGTCCACCGCCTTCCGTGCCGCCCTCGACGTGATCCGCGCCGTCGAGCCGCGGGTGGCCGATGCCATCGGCCAGGAGGTCACCGACCAGCGCGAGATGCTCAAGCTGATCGCCTCCGAGAACTACGCCTCCCCGGCCACCCTGCTGGCGATGGGCAACTGGTTCAGCGACAAGTACGCCGAGGGCACCATCGGCCGCCGCTTCTACGCCGGCTGCCGCAACGTCGACACCGTCGAGTCCCTCGCCGCCGAGCACGCGCGCGAACTGTTCGGCGCCCGCCACGCCTACGTCCAGCCGCACTCCGGGATCGACGCCAACCTCGTCGCCTTCTGGTCCGTCCTCGCCGACCGTGTCGAGGTCCCCGCCCTGAAGAAGGCCGGCGTCCGCCAGGTCAACGAGCTCTCCGACGCCGACTGGGCCGAACTCCGCCAGGCCTTCGGCAACCAGCGCATGCTCGGCATGTCCCTGGACGCGGGCGGCCACCTCACCCACGGCTTCCGCCCGAACATCTCCGGCAAGATGTTCGACCAGCGCTCCTACGGCACCGACCCCACCACGGGTCTGATCGACTACGAGGCGCTGCGGGTGTCGGCCCGTGAGTTCAAGCCGCTGATCATCGTCGCCGGCTACTCCGCCTACCCCCGTCTGGTGAACTTCCGCATCATGCGCGAGATCGCCGACGAGGTCGGGGCCACCTTGATGGTGGACATGGCCCACTTCGCCGGCCTGGTGGCGGGCAAGGTGCTGACCGGTGACTTCGACCCGGTCCCGCACGCCCAGATCGTCACCACCACCACCCACAAGTCGCTGCGCGGCCCGCGCGGCGGGATGGTCCTGTGCGACGACTCCCTCAAGGACCAGGTCGACCGCGGCTGCCCGATGGTCCTCGGCGGCCCGCTCCCGCACGTCATGGCCGCCAAGGCCGTCGCCCTCGCCGAGGCCCGCCGGCCCTCCTTCCAGGACTACGCCCAGCGCATCGTCGACAACTCCCGGGCACTGGCCGACGGCCTGATGCGCCGGGGCGCGACCCTCGTGACCGGCGGCACGGACAACCACCTCAACCTGATCGACGTCGCCTCCTCCTACGGCCTCACCGGCCGCCAGGCCGAGGCCGCCCTGCTCGACTCGGGCATCGTGACCAACCGCAACGCCGTCCCGTCCGACCCCAACGGCGCCTGGTACACCTCCGGCATCCGGATCGGCACCCCCGCCCTGACCACGCGCGGCCTGGGCACCGCCGAGATGGACGAGGTCGCGGGCCTCATCGACCGCGTCCTCACCACCACGGAGGCCGGCACCACCAGCAAGGGCGCCCCGTCCAAGGCGCAGCACGTCCTCGACCCGAAGGTCGCGGACGAGATCTCCCGCCGGGCCACCGACCTGGTCGCCGGCTTCCCCCTGTACCCGGAGATCGACCTCGGCTGACGCGTCCCACGACCCCCTTGCTCCTCCCGCGGCGGTCCGGCTCCCGGCCGGGCCGCCGCGCTCCCGGCTCACTGTGTTCCTCGTCTCATCGGCGTCTCATCGGCCACGATCGACAGCAGCCACGGCTTGGAGCGATCACCGCGGCTCATCGACGATCCGGCCCACGATGCGGCTGTGTTTCCGGCCCGTTCCGGACCGCCCCCCGAGACCTGAGAGAATGATGAGCATGGCGACTGACCGACCCCGCGTGCTCTCCGGAATCCAGCCCACCGCAGGCTCGTTCCACCTCGGCAACTACCTCGGCGCCGTCCGCCAGTGGGTGGCCCTCCAGGAGTCCCACGACGCGTTCTACATGGTCGTCGACCTGCACGCGATCACGCTCCCGCAGGACCCCGCGGACCTGCGCGCCAACACCCGGCTGGCCGCCGCCCAGCTCCTCGCGGCCGGTCTCGACCCGGAGCGCTGCACGCTCTTCGTCCAGAGCCATGTCCCCGAGCACGCCCAGCTCGCCTGGGTCATGAACTGCCTCACCGGCTTCGGCGAGGCCTCCCGCATGACCCAGTTCAAGGACAAGTCCGCCAGGCAGGGCGCCGACCGCGCGTCCGTCGGCCTGTTCACGTACCCGATCCTCCAGGTCGCGGACATCCTGCTGTACCAGGCCAACGAGGTCCCGGTCGGCGAGGACCAGCGCCAGCACATCGAGCTCACCCGCGACCTCGCCGAGCGCTTCAACGGCCGCTTCGGCCCGACCTTCACGGTCCCGAAGCCGTACATCCTCAAGGAGACGGCGAAGATCTACGACCTTCAGGACCCGTCGATCAAGATGAGCAAGTCGGCGTCCACGCCGAAGGGCCTCATCAACCTGCTGGACGAGCCCAAGGCCACCGCCAAGAAGGTCAAGAGCGCGGTCACCGACACCGAGACCGTCATCCGCTACGACGTCGAGAACAAGCCGGGCATCAGCAACCTGCTCAGCATCTACTCGACCCTCACCGGCGCGGCCGTCGCGGAACTGGAACAGAAGTACGAGGGCAAGGGCTACGGCGCGCTCAAGACGGACCTCGCCGAGATCATGGTCGAGTTCGTGACGCCGTTCCGGGAGCGCACCCAGCAGTACCTCGACGACCCGGAGACGCTGGACTCGATCCTGGCCAAGGGCGCGGAGAAGGCACGCGCCGTCGCCGCGGAGACGCTGGCGCAGGCGTACGACAGGGTCGGACTGCTGCCCGCCAAGCACTGAGGCGCACCACCGCACAGCCCGTACCACTGGACAGAGCGCTGCACATCACTACGGATGCGCCTGCCCGTAACACAGCCGTGGCCGTACAGTCGATAGCCGACGGCTGAGGACCGATCCGTGAAGACGACAGGAGATGACGTGGGGACCGTAACGATCGGTGTGTCGATCGCGGTCCCGGAGCCTTACGGCAGCCTGCTCCAGGAGCGGCGCGCGGGCTTCGGCGACGCCGCGGCTCAGGGCATTCCCACGCACGTCACCTTGCTGCCGCCCACGGAGGTCGAGGCCTCGCTGGTGCCCGCGATCGAGGCGCATCTCGTCGAGGTCGCGGAGGCCGGGCGCCCCTTCCCGATGCGGCTGTCCGGCACGGGTACGTTCCGGCCGGTGTCGCCCGTCGTATACGTCCAGGTCGCCGAGGGCGCCGAGGCCTGCACCTGGTTGCAGAAGCAGGTCCGGGACTCCTCCGGCCCGGTGGCGCGCGAACTGCAGTTCCCGTACCACCCGCACGTCACGGTGGCGCACCGTATCGACGAGGCGGCCATGGACCGCGCCTTCGAGGAACTCGCCGACTACGAGGCCGAGTGGCCGTGCGCCGGCTTCGCGCTGTACGAGCAGGGTGCCGACGGGGTGTGGCGCAAGCTGCGGGAGTTCACGTTCGGGGCAGCGGTGGTGCCGCCGCAGCCTTCGGCGCCTGCGGAGCGAGGGTCGCTTCGGGCCCACTGAGGTCTGAGGGCCCACTGAGGTCCGGGCGTCAGGATGCGGAGCAGGGGCGGCCCGTGTGTGCGCCGGGGGGAAGTTCCTCGCGCTCGGCCTCGGTGTAGGGGCGGTCGGTACTTCGGCAGAGGCTGCGCCACCAGGTGTCGGGGTCGGTGGAGAGGGTCTGCATCTGGCCGGCGGTGAGGATGCGGAGGTCGGTGCCGGTCCAGGCTGCCGCGAACGCTTCGCTGCTCAGCGAGGACGGGGCCTCACCCAACGCCCGACCGCCCGGCGCGGTGTGCAGCCGGAGGTCGTAGTCCGCGTTCAGCGTGATGAGCGTGTCGGTGCCGAGGAAGGCGACCAGATCCGTGCCGGGGAGGGACACCGTGTCCCCCACCTTGCGGCCGGTCGCCACGTCCCAGAACCGCAGCTTGTTGTCGTCATGGGCGACTGCCACGAGGCGTCCGTCGGCGCTGAACATCACGGTCGACGGCGCGAGCTGTGGGCTGTTCAGCCCCTGCACGCCCGCCGGCGTGGTCCAGCGCGTCATACGGCTTCGCTTGCCGAGGTCCCACAGCATGAGCTCCCCCTCCTGGTGACCGGAGCCGGTGACGATCAGGGCCTGGGCGGCATGCCCCGGGCGCGGGACGAGCTGGCCGGGCCAGCTGGAAGCTCCTGGCGTTCCCTCCGCTGCCACGCGCAGGGGGTCTGCGACACGCGTCCCGGTTCGCGGGTCGAGGCGGACGACCTCGTTCGAGGACAGCAGAACGGCCAGGTCACCGTTGCCGAGCTGGGCCACCGACTCGATGCGGGAATCCGCCGCGAGCCCTGGCACCTGGGCGGGGAGATCGACGTCGAGGCGGCGCACGGAATCGTCGGCCGCGTACAGGGAGAGGCCGAGGCCTTCCGAGTCCCATGCGGCAACCGCGTCCCGCTTTTCCGTGCGCACCCAGGTCAGCTCCCAGGTGCCGTTGTCCTTGGGCTTGCCCGGCAGCGCCGCTGAGCGGGCGGGGTCTCCCGGACGGCTCATGTAGAGCAAGCCGTGCGCCAGGGTGGCGTACCGGCTTCCGTCCGGAGCCAGCGCCGCGCGCTGTTCGTGGTTGGAGCCGGGAGCGGGCGGGGCGCCTCCCTCGGTCAACCGCAGGCGCAGCAGGCTGCCGCCGACCGCCACCACCGCGCGCGGCTTCCTGGAACCCTCGCGCGGCTCCCATACCGCGATGTTCACGTTGTCCTGCGAGGTGCCGTCGGTGGGCGCCACCGCCGTCCAGATGTCGTCGTCCAGCAGGCCGTTCAGGGTGACAGTGGAGTAGTCCGGGGCGCCGCTGCTGCGGGATGCGGCCTGGCGGGATTCCAAGAGGTAGAGCTCGGAGGCATCGGGGTTGAAGAGGTGCTTCGGAACGCCGCGGTCCAGCTCCGTGCCGTCCAGGGTGATCAAACTGCTGCTGCCATTCGGCCCGCCCACGTCCACCAGGGTTCCACGGGCCGTCAGTTCGGCGACGTGCTTCCTGTCCGTGACCAGTCTCCGCCGTACCTCCCCGTCGGCCAGGCCGAAGACCGCGACAAAACTCCCGGACGTCGACTGGCGATACCAGGAGATCACCACCTGCTCGCCGTCGTCCGCGAAGGCGGCACCGTTGACCTCCCGGCCGTCGACCAGCCCTCCCGCCGTCGGGATCGCCTCACCGGAGGAGACGTCCCAGACGTTCAGTGCGTCCACCTGGATGGCGGTGTTCCTGCCGCTGTGCTTGCCGTACGAGAACACGCGCAGGAGCCGGGAGCCGTCGTCGGAGAAGTCGAGGTAGGAATCGTAGAACTCGTCTGCCTTGGGCCGGGCCCCCGGGAGCACCCGGGGCTCAGCACCTCCTTGGGCCCCGACCTGCCACCGCCGGACCGAGCCGTCCGCCGCGGCGAGCGCGTACCACCGCCCGTCGTCGCTGAACGCGTCCTGGAACTGGAGGTTGGGAATGTCGCCGAGACGCTGGACCCGAGGGTGCCCGGAGGCCGCCCCCGTCACGATGCGCACCTCCTGACCGCCTCTCTCAGCAGGCGCGGTCGTCACCGCCACCACGTCCTTGCCCGGAGCGGACGTCATCCCCCGCACGTTCCCCTTCCACAGCCCGGAGTGCACCTGTTCCACATCCCGCATCCGCAGGTACTGCCGGAACAGCGCGCCTTCCGCCTTCTCGGTGCGGGCGGTGGCCCAGGCACCCATGGCCGCCTGCACCGACAGCCCGAGGTCGGTGCTCGACCGTTGCTCCGCCAGGTCCGCCAGCTGTCCTGACGCGACCTCGCGCAACTGCTCCTCGGCCTGGTCCCGACTGCGGGACGCGTCCCAGGCCAGCCACCCCGCCAGCAGTGTCAGCACGGTGACCGTAGCGGCGAACGCGCGCAGCACGTACGCCCCCCTGCGCGCGTGCCGCCGCCCCGCCGCCAGGTAGCCCCGCTGTACGTCCGTGATGTCCCGCGCCCGTTCCGACCGCCAGCGGTCCGCCGCCGACAGCAGCTTCTCGGGGGCGAAGACGATGGGGCGGCGGCCGGACGCGTCCCACGCGCGCGCGTGCTCCTCCACCTCCGCCTGCCAGGCGCGGAACTCCTCGCCCTCCCGCAGACACGTGCGCAGCCACTCCCACTCGCGCAGCAGCGCCTCGTGCGCCATCCGCAGCGACTCACCGGACGCCTCACGCGGTGCCGCACTCCGCGACTCACCGGACGCCTCGTCCCGTTGCGAGGGCGACCCGTCCCGCGACCCACCCGGTTGTGCGCGCGTCCACACGAGCAGCTTCTCGCGCACCATGCGCTGCGCCAGCGCCTGTTGGGACGGATCCAGTTCGGCGGCAGGCACCGTGTCCGGCAGGAAGCGGCCGAGTCCGTGGGGCCGGGCCAGCCGCTGGAACAGGCGGCGTGCCGCCTCCTCGTCGGCGAGGCCCTCCTTGATCGCCTCGTCGAGTGTGTCCTGAGCATGCCGGGCCACCGCACCGGACAGTCCGCCCAGGTCCCGGTAGGCGGCGTGGGTGAGGGTCCCTCCGCTGCGGCGTCGCCACAGCTCGGCCAGCGTGAACTCCAGCAGCGGCAGGGCGTTGGCCTCCCCGTGGCTGTCCTGGGCCTCGTGTGCGTCCCGCAGTAGCAGCTCCGTGAGGCCCGGTTCCAGCCCGGCACCGGGAACGGAGCGCAGCGGTTGTGAGATCACCCGGGCCAGGGCGTCGTCGGTGAGCGGGTCGAGGCGCACCAGGGCCAGAGTCAGCTGCGCGGCCGGAAGCGCGGTGGCGAGAGCGTCCAGCGTGGCGTTCCTGGCGGACAGGACGGCACGCAGGCCCCGGTCCGGTACGGGGTCGGCGACACCGGTGAGTTCGCGCAGCCACGTCACCACCCGGCGGGCCGCGCGCGGCGCGGCGGCGGCGTACTCCTCGAACTGGTCGATCACCAGGACGCACAGCCGGCCCCCGGCCGCCGCGCGCAGCCGCTCCCGCAGTCGCGCCAGGGCGAGCCCGTCGCCCGACAAGGCCTCGCGTACGGCGGTACTGAGAGCAGCGCCGTCCGCGGCGTCCCACAGCGCGAGCAGCGCCTCGCCCAGGAACTCCGCCGGGTGGTCCGCCTCACGCGGCGTACGCACGACGACGACCGCGTCCGCCGCCCGCAGCCGGGGCAGCAGGCCGGCCCGCAGCACCGATGACTTGCCCGTGCCCGACTGCCCGGTCAGCAGGGCCAGCGGGCGCTCCCGCACCGCTTCGGCGAGGGCCCGCGCGTCCTGCTCGCGGCCGTGGAAGAGGTGCGCGTCCTCCTCCTCGAAGCGCAGCAGGCCCTTGAACGGCCCGGTGCCGCCGGGCATCATTTCCAGTTCCCCGGGCGCCAGCCGACGGGCCGGGATCAGATACGCCGTCCCCGCCAGGGAGCGCCCGCCGCGCGTCGCGATCATGCCGACCACCGTGCGGGCCTCGACGTCCCACACCGGACTGCCGCTGAAGCCCGGCAGGATCGGCACGCTGCCGCGGCCCGTGTCGAGCTGGATGCGGCCCGCGCCCTGCCCGCCGCGCAGTGTGCCGTGGGCGTTGACGCCCGAGTCGGTGTCCTCGGGGAAGCCGTACACCCGGGCCTCGCGGCCCCACAGCGGCTGGGCGGGAGAGGCCAGGGCGAGCGGCGCGGTGCCGGGCACCGGGTGGGCCAGCCGCAGCACGGCGACGTCGTCCTCGGGGCGCCATTCGGCGACGGTGGCGGCCACCGGCGTGGAGCGACCGTCCGCGAGCAACGGGAAGTCCACGAGGACGGGTTCGTCCGGAACGGCCGACCGCGTCTTGAGGGCCTCCGGATCGTCGACCAGCACGTGCGCGCAGGTGCACACGAGGTCACCGGTGATCAGGAAACCGGCGCCCAGCGGGACGCCGCCTTCGTCGAGGAGCCGTGCGAGACCCCACTCGAACACCGCGTCCGCCGAGGGTGCGGGATGCCCTGCGTCAGCCGACGTCACCGGCGGGCTCCGCGTCCGGGGACGGCTCGTCGTCCGCGCGGACGGTGCCGCCCGGCTGCCGCTCCCACTCCAGCAGCACCTTGAAGTGCGCCTCGGAGGAGGCCCGGGCCAGGACGACGCCCGCGTCCGCGCTCAGTTTCACCCCGAACTCCAGTGCCACCCGGTCGGGGGCCTGCGGCATCGCGCGCAGCGAGTCCAGGACGTCCTGCGCCGCGGGGCGGACGCGGTCCACGGCCTGGCGCAGCGTGTCCGCGGCGCTCGCCCTACGGCCTTCGCGCGCCCTGCGCACGGGTTCGTACGCCTCACCGCCATGCGGCGGGGGCGGTTCGTCCACCTCGACGCGCAGCACCGTGCCGTCGCTCGCTCTGAACTCCGTTATGTCCGCCATCGCGTCCGCGACCCCCGTCGCTGCTGTCCGGTCCGGTGCTCCTACGTCCGATCCTGGGTAGAGCCCGAGAAATGTACGCAGTATCCGCTACGGACTTCAACGGGCAGGTCCCAGCCAGAAGTTCGGGTTCATCCGACGAACCACCGCCCCGCCCGGGTCAGACCGGCAGCCGCCGGAACACCCCCCGCGGCAGATGCCGCAATCCCGCCATCACCACCCGCAGCGCCCCCGGCACCCACACCGTCTCCGAGCGCCGCCGCAGCCCCAGTTCGACGGCCGCCGCGACGGCTTCGGGGGTCGTCGCCATGGGCGCCTGAGGCAGGCCGGCGGTCATCTTCGACCGTACGAACCCGGGGCGTACGACCATGACGTGCACGCCGGTGCCGTGCAGCGCGTCGCCCAGGCCCTGCGCGAAGGCATCCAGGCCGGCCTTGCTGGAGCCGTAGATGAAGTCGGCGCGGCGGGCCCGCTCGCCGGCCACGGAGGAGAGCACCACGAGCGAGCCGTGGCCCTGGGACTGCAACGCGCGCGCGGCGTGCAGTCCCGCCGACACCGCGCCCGTGTAGTTGGTCTGCGCGACCCGCACCGCACTGGCCGGGTCGCGCTCGTCGTGCGCCTGGTCGCCGAGGATGCCGAAGGCGAGCAGCACCATGTCGATGTCGCCCTCGGCGAAGACCTTGCCGAGCGCCGTCTCGTGGGCGTCGGGGTCGAGCGCGTCGAAGGGGACGGTGTGTACGTCGGCGCCCAGTGTGCGCAGTTGCGAGGCGGCCGTCTCCAGGGCGGGTGAGGGGCGGCCCGCCAGCCACACCGTGCGGGTGCGGCGGGCGATCAGGCGGCGGGCGGCGGTCAGCGCGATCTGTGACGTGCCACCGAGGACGAGCAGGGACTGGGGGAGGCCGAAGGCGTCCTTCACGACAGGAGCTCCTAGAGGGTGAGACGGCGCGAGAGGTCCGACGTGAACACCCCGCGCGGGTCCAACCTCGCGCGCAGTGCGCGGAAGTCGTCCAGCCGGGGGTACATCGCGGTGAGCAGTTCGGGGCGCAGCCGGGAGTCCTTGGCGAGGCAGACCCGTCCGTCGGCCGCGGCCACCTCCTCGTCCAGTTCGTCGAGGAGGGCGCCGAGGCCCGGCAGCCCCGCCGGGATGTCCAGGGCCAGCGTCCAGCCGGGCACGGGGAAGGACAGCCAGCCCGGGTCGGCGTCCCCGAAGCGCTTGAGCACGGCCAGGAAGGACGGGCACCGGCGCTGCGAGAGGCGCCGCACGATCCGGCGTACGGCGTCCTCCTGGCCGTATCCGACGACGAACTCGTACTGCACGAACCCGCCGCGGCCGTAGATCCGGTTCCAGTGGGGCACCCCGTCCAGGGGGTGGAAGAAGGCGGGGATCCTCTGGAGTTCGCCGGTACGCGCGCGTGGGGCCCTGCGATACCAGAGCTCGTTGAAGACACCGACGGTCGTACGGCTGAGCAGGCCCTCCGGGAAGAGCGCGGGGGCGGCCGGGAGGCGGGAGGGGCGGAACGCCAGAGGGTCTCTGCGCGCGCGTGAGGGCAGGGATTCGAGGGGCGCGTGGTCGCCGCGGGTCAGCACCGCGCGGCCCGTCGCCGCGCCGCGCGCCAGGAGGTCGATCCACGCGACCGAGTAGCGGTGGCGGTGGTCGGTGGCGGTCAGGCGTGCCATCAGGTCGTCGAGGTCCCTGGCGCGTTCGGTGTCGACCGACATGAGGGAGGTCTCGACCGGCTGGAGCTGGACCGTCGCGGTCAGGATCACGCCGGTCAGGCCCATGCCGCCGGTCGTCGCGTCGAACAGGGGCGTGCCCCGGCTCACCGTGCGGATCTCGCCGTCGGCGGTGAGGAGTTCGAGGGACAGGACGTGGCGGGAGAAGGAGCCCGACACACGGTGGTTCTTGCCGTGGATGTCCGCGCCGATCGCCCCGCCGACGGTGACGTAGCGCGTGCCGGGCGTCACCGGCACGAACCAGCCGAGCGGCAGCAGTACCTGCGTCAGCCGGTGCAGGGAGACGCCCGCGTCGCACAGCACGATCCCGCCGGCCGCGTCGATCACGTGGACGCGGTCGAGGCCCGTCATGTCGAGCACCGCACCGCCGGCGTTCTGCGCCGCGTCCCCGTACGCCCGCCCCAGGCCCCTCGGGATGCCTCCGCGGGCCCCGCAGCCCCGGACGGCTGCCGCCGCCTCCTCGTACGTCCGCGGGCGGATCAGACGAGCGGCGGTGGGAGCGGTGCGGCCCCAGCCGGTGACGCAAACGGTGTCGGCAGGCATGTCGGCGACCGTATCGCCCCTATATGGGCGACTAGTTACTGAACATCCATAACTCCCCGAAATGGGTGATTAACCGCGTGTGAGCCCTGGAGGAGGGCGGTGTGCCGCTCGAGGGCTCCGTTCCTGCGGCTTTGGGGTACTCGCACATGGGTCTTCCACACCGAGGGAAGAGTTGGATCATGGACTGGCTGAAAAAGCTCCCCGTAGTCGGGTCGCTCATGGCGCGCCTGACGGCCACGCACGCGTGGCGGTCGTACGAGCGTATGGACCGGGTGAAGTGGACACGGCTGGCCGCCGCGATGACGTTCACCAGCTTCGTGGCGCTCTTCCCGCTGCTCACCGTGGCCGCCGCGATCGCCGCCGCCACGCTCAGCGGCAGTCAGCAGAAAACGCTGGAGGACAAGATCGCCGAGCAGGTGCCCGGCATCTCCGACCAGCTGAACATCGACGGCCTGGTGCAGAACGCCGGCGCCGTCGGCCTCATCGCGGGCGCCGTCCTGCTGTTCACCGGCATCGGCTGGGCCGGCTCGATGCGCGAGTGTCTGCGGGCGGTGTGGGAGCTGCCCGACGACGAGGAGAACCCCGTCCTGCGCAAGGCCAAGGACATGGGGATCCTGCTCGGCCTGGGCGGCGCCGTACTCGTCACGCTCGCCGCGTCCGCCGTGGCCTCCGCGATGGTCGGCTGGATCACCGAGCAGCTCGGCATCGACGAGGGCGGCTGGGGCAGGGTCCTGCTGCGGATCGCCGCGATCACGGTCGCCGTACTCGCCGACTTCCTGCTGCTCCTGTACGTCCTCACCCTGCTGCCCGGCGTCGAGCCCGCACGCCGTCGCCTGATCGTGGCCGCACTGACCGGCGCCATCGGCTTCGAACTGCTGAAGCTGCTGCTCAGCGGCTATATGCAGGGCGTGGCCGCGAAGAGCATGTACGGCGCGTTCGGCGTGCCCGTCGCCCTGCTGCTGTGGATCAACTTCACGTCGAAGCTGGTGCTGTTCTGCGCCGCGTGGACGGCGACGCAGAGCAAGGAGGCCGAGCTCTCCGACGAGGCCGGGCCCTCCGGCAAGACCGGCCCCTCCGACGAGTCCGGACCCTCCGGCAAGACCGGCCCCTCCGGCAAGACCGAACCTTCCGGCAAGACCGGCCCCTCCGGCAAGACCGACGTCACGGACGAGTCCGACGACGTACCAGATCGGGCAACGGCCACCGGCGGTTGACCAGGAACGCGGCGCCGCCGAGCAGCGCCAGCAGCCCGCCGGTGATCGCGAGCGCGATCCCCATGCCGCCGGAGTCGCCCTCGGCCGTGGCGCTCGCCACCGGCTTCGACGCCCCGCCGTTCGACTTCCCGCCGTTCTCCGCGCCCCCGGCCTCCCCGGTGGCCCCCGGCTGGGTGCCGGCCGGCGCGGCGCTCTTCGGCGGCACCAGCTCACCCACCGGTTCCACCTTGCCGGCCGCCTTGAAGCCCCAGTCGAAGAGCTTGGCGGTCTCCTTGTAGATCTCGTTGTGCTCGTTCTTCTCCGGGTTCATGACGGTGACGAGCAGCACCTTGCCGTTCCGCTCGGCGACGCCGGTGAAGGTGGCGCCCGCGTTGGTGGTGTTGCCGTTCTTGATGCCCGCGATGCCCCGGTAGACGGGCACGTCGGAGTCGCCGCTCAGCAGCCGGTTGGTGTTCTGGATCTCGAAGGTCTCGCGGGTCGTCCGGCCCTTCTTGTTCTTCGTCGTCTTGCCCGGGAACTTCGCGCTGACCGTCGAGCAGTACTCGCGGAAGTCCTTCTTCTGCAGCCCGGAGCGGGCGACCAGGGTCAGGTCGTAGGCGGAGGAGACCTGGCCGGGGGCGTCGTAGCCGTCCGGGCTGACCACGTGTGTGTCGAGGGCCTGGAGCTCCTCGGCGTGCTCGTTCATCTCCTTGACGGTGTGGTCGACGCCCTCGTTCATCGCCGACAGCACGTGCACGGCGTCGTTGCCCGAGCGCAGGAAGACCCCCAGCCACAGGTCGCGCACGCTGTAGGTCTCGCCTTCCTTTATTCCGACCAGGCTGGAGCCGGAACCGACGCTCGCCAGGTCGGAGGGGACGACCGTGTGCTTCTCGGTCTTCGCGAACTTCGGCAGCAGCGTGTCCGCGAACAGCATCTTCAGCGTGCTCGCCGGGGGCAGCCGCCAGTGCGCGTTGTGGGCGGCCAGCACGTCCCCGGACTCGGCGTCGGAGACGACCCACGAGCGCGCGCTCAGGCCCTTGGGCAGTACCGGGACCCCGCTCGCCAGGTTGACCTGTGTCCCGGCCTGGCCGAGACGGGCCCCGCCCACGCTCGACATGCTCGCCGGGGGAGTGGCCGAGGGGCTCGACGACGGACTCCCCGAGGTACTCGGAGTCGGGCGGGGGGCCGCGTAGGAGACGGGCGCGGTCAGCGCGACGGACGACAGGACAGCGGAGGTGACCAGCAGGGATCGCCTGACGGTCTTCTTGGGAGCGGGCACGGTCAGGAACGTACATGGCACGGTGCGTGAAGTCCCGCCACTGCCCCCACCCCGGACAAAGAACCAGACACCCGGCGGCGATACTGAACGTATGAAGCTCAGCCGCCCCGTCTCCTGGTTCCTGCTCGCCTTCGGGGTGTGGAGCTGGGTCATCTGGGTCACTTTCGTCAAAAACCTGATCAAGGACAGCAGCGGGCTCGCGTTCGACGACGGTCACCCGACGGCGTATTTCTGGGTGCATCTGACGCTCGCCGTCGTCTCGTTCGTATTGGGGACGGTCGTCGGCGGCATCGGGTTGCGCGGTCTGCGCGCATTGCGGCGGACGTCATAACCGACAACGGGGGTTTCATCACCGTGGCCATCCTCTTCGTGCTGCTCGCCGTGGCCGTCCTGGCCGTCCTGGTGGCGGCCAACTGGTACCTGTGGCGACGCCTGTTCCGCGACACCACCAGCGGCCCGGGCCTCGCGCGTCGCACGGGCGCGGTGGTGATCGCCGGCGGCTGGGCGCTCGCGATCGCGGCTATCGCCACCGAACGCGCCGGCGCCCCCTTCTGGCTCCAGCGCACCCTGGCCTGGCCGGGCTTCCTGTGGATGGCCCTGTCGATCTACCTGCTGCTGGCCGTGGCGGCGGGCGAGGTCGTACGGCCGCTGCTGCGACGTTTCCTCGCACAGCGGGACAGGCGGCGGACGCCCTCGGCGGCGGCCACCGTCCCACGACCGGAGCCCGTGCCGTCCGGCGCGGGGGCCGAGGACGGCGCATTCCAGGGGGCCATGACGCCGGCCGCCGATGCGCCTGACAACCACGGGTCCCTGCTGCGGAACGCCGACGCGCCCAGCGAACTCGACGCACCCGAGACCCCTGCCGCGCCGGACCCCGCAGGCACCCCCCGGCCTCTCCCCGCCCCCGCCCCCTCCCGCCGCCTCTTCGTCTCCCGCGTCATCGGCGGTGCCGCGGCCGCCGCGGCCCTCGGGACCGTCGGCTACGGCACTTACGGCGTCCTGAACGGCCCGACGGTCAAGCGGGTCACCGTCCCGCTGGCCAAGCTGCCGCGCGCGGCGCACGGTTACCGCATCGCGGTGGTCAGCGACATGCACCTGAGCCCGGTGCTCGGCCGGGGCTTCGCCCAGCGGGTCGTCGACACGATCAACGGCACCCAGCCCGACCTCATCGCGGTCGTCGGCGACCTGGTCGACGGCAGCGTGAAGGACCTGGGCCCGGCGGCGGCCCCGCTCGCGCAACTGACGGCCCGGCACGGAAGCTACTTCGTCACCGGCAACCACGAGTACTTCTCCGGCGCCGAACAGTGGATCGAGGAGGTCCGCCGGCTCGGCCTGCGCCCCCTGGAGAACGCCCGCACCGAACTGGCCCACTTCGACCTCGCCGGCGTCAACGACATCGCGGGCGAGGACGAGGGCCAGGGCCCCGACTTCGACAAGGCCCTCAGCGACCGGGACACGGCACGCGCGTGCGTGCTCCTCGCCCACCAGCCGGTCCAGATCCACGACGCCGTGGAGCACGGCGTCGACCTCCAGCTCTCCGGCCACACCCACGGCGGCCAGCTCTGGCCCGGCAACTTCATCGCGGCGGCGGCGAATCCGACGGTGGCGGGCCTGGAGCGCTACGGCGACACGCAGTTGTACGTCAGCCGGGGCGCGGGCGCCTGGGGCCCGCCGACGCGGGTCGGGGCGGAGTCGGACATCACGGTGATCGAACTGGCGTCGAAGCAGGCGTGAACGTCGTGTGGAACTCGGTGGAAACAGTCGCTGGGTAAGTTCTTTCCCATCTCGGGTGAATGCCCTTCCCCCAGGCGAAACAGCTGTGATTGGGTGAGCCGCGCCACCAGGGGGTGGCATATGCGCTGTGGCCTGAACCGGGCCTGGGGAGGGCAAACCGATGCGCTCGGTTCGCATACGGATTCTCGCGACGCTGCTCGTGCTGGCCGGCGTCGGAGTGGGCGGCTGGCAACTGCTGCCGCAGAACGGCGCGGGCAAGACCATCACCGTCGGCACCACGGACGCCGTCACCTCGCTCGACCCGGCCGGCGCCTACGACGCCGGCTCCTGGGCGCTGTTCAGCAACGTCTTCCAGTCACTGCTGACCTTCGAGCCGGGCGGCGCCACGCCCGTGCCCGACGCGGCCGAGAGCTGCGCGTTCGCCCGCGGTGACCTGCGCACCTATCGCTGCCGGCTGCGTGCGGGCCTCACCTTCCCGAGTGGCCGCGCGGTGACCGGCGAGGACGTGAAGTACTCCTTCGACCGGGTCACGAAGATCAACTCCGAGGTCGGCCCCGCCTCCCTGCTGGGCACCCTCCGTTCGGTGAGCGCGAGCGGCCGGAGCGTCACCTTCCATCTGTCCTCGGCCGACGCCACCTTCCCGTTCAAGGTGGCCACCGGCGCCGGCTCCATCGTCGACCGCACCAAGTACCCGCCGGACGGCCTGCGCACCGGCCCCGGCGTCGCCGGCACGGGACCGTACGAGCTGACGGCGTATACGAAGGGCAAGAAGGCCGCTCTCACCCCCAACGGGCACTACAAGGGCGCCCTCGGCGGCACCGGACGCCCCGTCGAGCTGCGCTACTACGCCGACGGCGAGAAGCTGGAGGCCGCCTGGAAGGCGAAGCGGATCGACGTCGCCACCCGTCAGCTGCCGCCCGGGGTCCTCGCCGGGCTGAACGAGAGCGACCCGAAACAGCGCGTGTCCGAGGCCGACAGCTCGGAGACCCGCAACCTGTACCTCAACACCCGCGCCGGCTCGCCCCTGCACGATGCCCGGGTCCGGCAGGCCATGGCCTGGCTGATCGACCGCGAGCGGCTGGCGGCCACGGTCTACGACGGCACCGTCGACCCTCTCTACTCGCTGATCCCGGCGGGCATCACCGGCCACACGACGTCGTTCTTCGACCTCTACCCGGAGCAGGACCCCAAGAAGGCCAGGGAACTGCTCACCGAGGCCGGCGTGACGCTCCCGGTCCGCTTCACCTACGGCTACGCCACCGGCCGCGGCGCCGGAGCCGAGGAGGCCGCGGAGATCAAGCGGGAGCTGGAGGCGAGCGGTCTGTTCAAGGTCACGGTCAAGGGCTACGAGTGGACCGACTTCCAGCAGCGCTGGGCGACCGGCAAGCTGGACGCGTACGCGGTCGGCTGGGTGGCCGACTATCCCGACCCGGACACCTTCGGCGGCCCGCTCGTCGGCTCCGAGGGCACCATGAACACCGGCTACCACAGCAAGACCGTCGACCGTCTGATCCGGGACAGCCAGCGGTACGCCGACCGGAGCGAGGCCGCCGACGACTTCCGCGAACTCCAGCAGGCCGTCGCGGTCGACGTGCCGGTGATCCCGCTGTGGCAGGCCAAGGATTACGTCGTCACCAACGAGGACATCGGCGGCGGCCAGTACCTGTCGGACGGCACCGGAGTCTTCCGGCTCTGGCGCCTCACCTGGATCTGACGCGGGCCTTACGACGACACAGGCGGCCCCGCCGGCAGAGCGACCGTCACCGCCAGCCCCTCGCCCGGCGCCGTCCGCACCGTCACCTCGCCGCCGTGCGCCCGCACCACCCCCTGCACGATCGCCATGCCGAGCCCGCTGCCCGCACCCCCGCCGGCCCGGAAGAACCGGTCGAAGACGCGCGCCGCGTCCTGCGGACCGAGCCCCGGCCCCTTGTCCGCCACACACAGCCGGACGACCCCGTTCGCGCGCTCCAGGCCGAGCCGCACCGGCACATCGGCGGGCGTGTGCGTGCGCACGTTGCCCACCAGGTTGCCGAGCACCTGGCGCAGCCCGGACTCGTCGGCGTGCACCAGCAGGGATCCGTCGGCGTCGACCGTCACCGGCCGCTGCGGCTGCTGCACGCGCAGGTCCTCGGCCGCGTCCCGCACCAGGCGGCTCATGTCGACGTTCCGGAAGCGCAGTTCGGGCTGCTGGTCGAGGCGGGCGAGGGTGAGCAACTCGTCGACGAGCCGCCCCATGCGGTCGGCCTCGGCCATCACCCGCCCCCAGGCCCGTGTGCGGGCGTCCGGGTCGGACAGCATCCCCTTGTCGTACAGCTGGAGGTAGCCGCGTATCGCGGACAGCGGGGTGCGCAGCTCGTGCGAGGCGTCGGCGACGAAGCGGCGCAGCTGGGTCGCGCTGCGCTCGCGCGTGCGGTACGCCGACTCCACCTGGTGGAGCATGGAGTTGAGGGCGAGGCGGAGCTGTTCGACCTCCTGGGTCGGATGGTGACTGGAGGGGACGCGCCGGGTCAGGTCCCCCTCGGCTATCGCCGAGGAGGTCTCCACCATGTCCTCCAGGGGCCGCATCCTGCGGCGGACGCTGAACATCGTCAGACAGGCCAGCAGCGCGAGCAGCAGCGCGCCGATGGCGAGGTCGAGCCTGATGGCCTTGTCGACGCCCTGGTGGAGGGCGTCGGTCGAGGTGGCGAGCAGCACCCGGGTGCCGTCGGCGAGCCGGGTTCCGGTCACCCGGTACGAGGTGCCGTGCACGGTGACGTCGTGCGGCTCGGGGTCCTGGATGAGCGCGCTCGGGTCGTCGACCGCGTCCGCCAGGCCGCGCTGGGCGTCGGTCGGCAGGAGACCGAGGATGCCGAAGGCCTCGCCCCGGGCGTCGACGACGGTGAACAGCGAGTCCGGCCGCGGCTGGTCGCCGTTCTGCTCCCGGGTGAGCCGGTCGCGGACGAAGCCCAGCGCGCCCAGCGACTCGATCGACCGCACCTCGAGCCGCGAATCGGCCAGCGACTGACGGGTCTTGGCCAGCTCCGTGTCGATCTGGTCGAGGAGGTAGTACCGCATGCCCATCACGCTCACGGCGGTCGCCGCGACGATACCGAGGGCGAGCAGCGCCACGTTCGCCAGCGTCAGCTGGCCGCGCAGCGAATGGACGCCGTGCTTGCAGCGGAGCCTCGGGACCTTGGGGATCCTCATGACCTTGGGGATCCTCATGCCAGCCCGTATCCCACGCCCCGCCGCGTGGTGATCACCGGCGGTCCCAGTGTGTCGAGCTTGCGCCGCAGATAGCTGATGTAGGTCTCGACGACGGTCGACTCGGGCGGGGTGTGCTCGTACTGCCAGACATGGCGCAGGAGTTGCTCCTTGGGCACGATCCGGCCGCCGTTGCGCACCAGGAAGCGCAGCAGGGCGTACTCGGTGGGGGTGAGCTCGACGGAGCTGCCCGCGCGGTGCACCGAGTACGTAGCCTCGTCCAGCTCCAGGTCGCCGTACCGCAGGGGTGGCCGCTGCGGGAGGACGTCGGCCGGGCGGGTGCGGCGCAGTACCGCCGTGATCCTGGCGACGACCTCGTCGATGTTGAACGGCTTGGTGATGTAGTCGTCGCCGAAGCCGAGGGCGCCGACGATCTCGGCGGGCGAGTCGCGCGCGGTGAGGAAGACGAGCGCCAGCTCCGGGCGCTCCACGCGCAGTCGGCGGCCCAGGGCGCGGCCGTCGCCGTCCGGGAGCATGACGTCGAGCAGCACCGCGTCGATGGGGGTGCCCCCGCGCGAGCCTGTTCCAGGGTGGGGGAGGGTGCGCTCGATGAGCGCGAGCGCCTCGCGGACCGTACCGGCCGTCATCACCTCGAAGCGGTGGTAGCGCAGAGCGATGGCGAGGACGTCGGCGATGCTCTCCTCGTCCTCCACGATCAGCACGGTGCCTGGAGCCGTCACCATGTCCCCCGTTTCGGCCGTCATGTCCCCAGTATCGGCGGGCCCACTGACAACGGGGCCGGTTCGCGCTTTGGAGTTCCTTGAGAGTCATGCTCATCGCATGTCCACGCGCGCGTGCCGCCGCAATCCTGTTGCCCAGGACCTGGGGGACCGACCGACCGGACACTGGAGGGGATTGAGCGTGGCGACACTGGCACGCTGGTGCTATCGGCACCGGCTGGTGGTCCTGTTGCTGTGGGTGGGGGCGCTGTTCGGCCTGGGCGCGGCGAGTACGTCCGCGGGCACGAACTACGCGGAGGTTTTCTCGCTGCCCAACACGGACTCCAAGAGCGCGTACGACCTGATGGAGAAGGCCTTCCCGGAGCGCGCGGGGGACACCGACACGGTGGTGTGGAAGGTCGAGGAGGGCTCCGTGCGGGACGCCTCCGTACGGTCCCGGATCGAGCCCGCGCTGCGGGAGATCGGCCAGATGAAGGGGGTCGGCGAGGTCACCGACCCGTACGGGGCCCGGGGCGCGGCCCAGATCAGTGAGGACGGGCGGATCGCGTACGCCCAGGTCACCTTCGCCGAGCAGGCGAACGCCGTACCGAAGGACCTGGTGCAGGACGTCGTCGACACGGCGCGGGACGCCGGCGGCGACGGCCTCCAGGTGGAGCTGGGCGGCCAGGCCATCACGCGCGTGCAGGAGCCGCCCACCGGCACCGCCGAGCTCGTCGGCATCCTCGCGGCGGCCGTCGTGCTGTACCTGGCCTTCGGCTCGCTGCTGGCGATGCTGCTGCCGATCCTGATCGCGCTGTTCGGCGTGGGCACCGGAATGTTCGGGACGCAGCTGATCAGCCACGTCACGAACGTGCCCGAACTCGCCTCCCTCCTCTCGACGTTGATCGGCCTGGGCGTCGGCATCGACTACGCCCTGTTCATCGTCACCCGGCACCGCAAGGGCATCCTGCGCGGCCTGGACCCGGAGGAGGCGGCGGCCACCGCCCTCAACACCTCCGGCCGGGCCGTGCTGTTCGCGGGCGGCACGGTGTGCATCGCGCTCGCCGGGATGCTGGTGACGAACCTGCGCTTCCTGGACGGCGTGGTCATCGGCACCTCGCTCACCGTCGTGCTCAGCGTGCTCGCGGCCGTCACCCTGCTGCCCGCGCTGCTCGGCGTCCTGGGCCACCGGGTGCTCAGCCGCCGCCAGCGCCGCAAGCTGGCCGCGACCGGCCCCGAGCCGGAGCGCACGAGCGGCCTCGCGGCTCGGTGGTCCGGGGCGGTCGAGCGCCGCCCGCGCTCGATCGCGCTCCTGGCGGTGGTCGTGATGGCCGTCCTCGCCCTCCCGTTGCTCTCCCTGCGCCTCGGCACCGTCGACCAGGGCAACGACGAGGCGTCGACGACCACCAAGAAGGCGTACGACCTGCTCGCCGACGGTTTCGGCCCCGGTTTCAACGGCCCGCTCCAGGTGGTCGTGGACGGCGACGCGGGGGCCAACCTGGTCGCGACGATCAAGGAGACGGAGGGCGTCGCCCAGGCCGTCTCGGCGCCTCCCGCGAACGGCGTCACGGTGATCCAGGTGATCCCGACCACCTCACCGCAGGCCGTGGAGACGGACCGCCTCATCGACACCCTGCGCGACGAGGTGATACCGGAGGCGGGCGTCAAGGCGCACGTCGGCGGCGTGACGGCCGTGTCGAAGGACTTCGCGTCGGTGACGGCGGACCGGCTGCCGTACTTCATCGCGACGATCATCGGCCTGGGCTTCGTGCTGCTGCTGATCGCGTTCCGCTCGGTAGTCGTCCCTTTGACGGCGGCCGTGATGAACCTGGTCGCGGCGGCGGCCTCCTTCGGTGTCCTCGTGGCGATCTTCCAGTGGGGCTGGGGCCTGAACCTGCTCGGCCTCGGCCAGGAGGGCCCGATCGCCGCCTTCCTGCCGATCATCATGCTGTCCCTGCTCTTCGGCCTCTCCATGGACTACCAGGTGTTCCTGGTCAGCCGGATGCACGAGGAGTGGGTGCACACGAAGGACAACGCGCGAGCGGTCCGGGTCGGCTTGGCGGAGACGAGCAGGGTCATCAACTCGGCGGCCCTGATCATGGTCTGCGTCTTCCTGGCGTTCGTCCTGAGCGGCGACTACGGCGCGGCGATGGCGGGCGTGGGCCTCGCGGCAGCGGTCGCCCTGGACGCCTTCATCCTGCGTACGGCCCTGGTGCCGGCCGCGATGCACCTGCTCGGCAAGTCCAACTGGTGGCTGCCGGTCTGGCTGGACAAGCGGCTGCCGCATCTGGCGGTGGAGCCGAAGGAGGAGGCGGCTTCTTCGGAAGCGCCTGCCGCGGAGGGCGGCCCCGCGTCGGTGATCCACGGCTTCGTCCGTACGGCGGAGGGGGAGCCGGTGGGGGGCGCTGACGTGACCCTGCTGTCGAAGGGCGGACGCCAACTGGACCGGGTGGTGTCGCTGGCCGACGGTTCGTACATCGTGTCGGTGCCGAGTCCGGGGGCGTATCTGCTGGCGACCGAGGCTTCGTCGTACGGGTCGCGGGCGCGGCAGGTGGTGGTGGGGGACGGGCCGTTGGTGTGTGACGTGGAGCTGGCTGAGGGGGAGGTGGACGCGGTCAATTAGCCTTCGGCTGACCGGCCTTGATGATCTGGCCGACGTCGAGAGTGACTGCGGCTCCGATCGAGTCCGGCAGTGTGATGACCTCGCCGGGGGCGTGGACGCGGTGGTTCGCGTACTCGTCCCCGGCCGGTTCGGTGAGGACGTGGAGGCGCTGGTGCTTGCGGTCGACGACGACGTAGACGGGGACCTTCGCCTCGGAGTAGGCGGCGACCTTGGTCTTCAGGTCGTTCTTCCAGTTCCCGGAGGTGACCTCTAGGACGAGCCGGAAGCAGACCGGGTCGTAGGCGTTGTTCTCGATGAGGTGGTCGTCGACATCGGCGTCCACCACGGCGAGGTCGGGGATGGCGTAGTCCTCGGTGTCGGTGGGCAGCCAGAGGCCGATGCCTTGGAGTACCTCAGTTTCGCCGTCGTCCAGCCCTGCCGCGATGAACGGGCGCATGAGCTTGGTCAGGGCGCGAGCGTGGGGGACATCCGGGGCTGGGGTCACGAGGAGATTGCCTCCGATGACCTCGACGCGGTAGCCCGGATGGCGCTCCATGATCTCGTCGGCGATGGCGGTGAGCGTGACCGGCTCGTCCTCGAAGGGCTGCTCGACGGATGCAGCGGACATCACGTGCCTCCTGTGGGCTGGTGTCGAGGGAATCATCGTAGGCAGGCCGCACGCTTGGTGTCCCGTTCGAGCCCATTCACCCGATCGTGGATCACTCCGCCCGCCCCTTCGCCCCCGCCCCCGGATCCGGCAGCACCTTGGTCATCCCCGGCAGAAAGTCCGTGAACAACTCATGCACCTCCCGCACCAGCGGCCGCAGCACCCGGAACCGAGCCAGAGCGACCCCCCGAGCGGTGAGCCGGGCTCCCCGCTCGGCCAGCCGATAGGTCCGCTCGCGCCCCTCGGTCCGGTCGAAGATCCAATACAGCACGAGCCCCATCTGCGCGAGCCACATCAACTCCGGGAGGATGTCCCGCAGTTCCTCCGGAACCTTGGTCTTCGTCGCCCCCGCCAGCACCTCCCGGTGGACGCTGATCGCCTCCACGCGCGCGTGCTCCGACTCGGAGGAGAAGGGGCTGAGCGGGCTGTCCGGGTCGGCGGCGTTCTTGAAGAACTGCACCGCGAACTCGTGGTAGGGCGCGGCGATGTCCAGCCACGACTTCAGAACCCCCGCGAGCCGCGCCTCCAGGTCGCTCTCCCGCTCCAGGACCTCCCGGACCGCCACCTGGTGCTCGGCGGCGATCCGGTCGTAGAAGCCCTGGATCAGGTGTTCCTTGCCCTCGAAGTAGTAGTACGCGTTGCCGACGGAGACCCCGGCCTCCTGGGCGATGGCCCGCATGGTCGTCTTGTCGTAACCCCGCTCCTGGAACAGCCGCATCGCCGTCTCCAGGATCAGCGCGCGGGTCTGCTCGGACTTGCTGGGGTTATCGCCCTTGTCGGGGCCGTCGTTGTTCGCAGGCACGGACGGAGCCTAACGAGTGGCGCGGGCCCCGCTGTCGTGCGCCCACGCCCTACGCGCCCTACGCCCTACGCTCTGCGCCCCAGCTCCGGCCGCTTGCGGTAGTCCGTGAACCCGATGACGTTCCCCCAGGGGTCGGAGATCTCGACGGTCCAGCCGGTGGCCATGGACAGGGGCTCGTCGAGCGGGGCGATGCCGGCGGCGGCCAGCTCCCGGCCGGCGGCCCGTGCGTCCGGCACCTCCAGCCACACCCGCGGCGAGGGCCACGGCGGCGGCCGATGCCCCAGCCCGTCCTCCACCCGCAACAAAATCCCGGGCGTCTCGCCCCCGACCCTCAACAAGGCGACCCCGCCCTCGTCGAACCGGAACCCCACCGCGAACCCGGCACGCTCATAGAACCCGACGGCCTCCCCGAGGTCTCCGACGGGCAACAGCACGTTGTCGAAACCGAGCAGTTCGTACGACTCGTCATCTGACATGTCGTCAGATTAGGTGGACCGCCACGAGGAACGAGGGACCCGGCCGCCGGGGCGCGACGGAGTCACTCGTCGGGGTCAGAGCGTGACGGCCCGCAGGCTCGTGCCATCGGGCGGCACCAAGATGAGCTCGGTCTGGAAGCGATCAGCGGCCAGCACTGCCGCGAGGCCCTCTTGCAGGTCTTTGACGAAATACTCGGGAACCTCCAGCGACGGGAAATGTCCCCCGGTTTCGGGCGTCCTCCATCGGACGATCTGTCGGTACCGCTGCTGTGCCCAGGGGCGCGGACACTTCTCGACGTCGCGGGGATACATGGTGAGTGCTGACGGGACGTCGACCCGAAGTTCGGGGTCCAGCGAGTTGTGGCTTTCGTAGTAGATGCGGGCTGCCGAAGCGCCGGTCCGCGTCAGCCAATACAGGGTGACGTCGTCAAGAACGCGGTCTATGGAAATCGTCTCGAACGGGCTGTCTTCGGTGTCTGACCACTCGGCGAACTTGTCAAGGATCCAGGCAAGAAGCCCGACCGGTGAGTCGACGAGCGAGTAGCCGATGGTCTGCGGCCGGGTCGCCTGCTGCTTCGCGTACGCCGCGCGGTGGCGCCAGAAATCGCGGGTTTCCTCGGTCCACTTGCGTTCGGTCGCCGTCAGCCCGTCCGTTGTCAACCCGGGCGGTCCCTCCGCGAACGTTGTGTGGATGCCGAGAACGTGCGCCGGGAACCTGCCGCCGAGAACCGTGGTGATATTGCCTCCCCAGTCGCCGCCGTGGGCTGCGAACTTGCTGTAGCCGAGCCTTCCCATCAGTTCCACCCATGCGGCCGCGATCTTTTCGGTTCCCCACCCGGTGGTGGCCGGCTTGTCGCTGTAACCAAAGCCCGGCAGCGACGGGACCACGACGTGGAACGCCGGTGCGTCCGCTTCTTTCGGATCAGCCAGCTCGTCCACTACATCGATGAACCGGGCAATGCTGTCTGGCCAGCCGTGCGTCAGGATCAGAGGAGTGGCATCCGCGCGCGCGGATCGGCGGTGCAGGAAGTGGATTCCCAGATCATCAATGGTCGTGCGGAACTGGCCGATACGGTTCAGGCGCTCTTCGAATGACCGCCAGTCGTACCCGGTGCGCCAGTAGTTCACGACATCGACGAGGTCGGCGAGAGGAACACCCTGTTCCCATCGGCCAGGGTCGGGCGCGGCGCGATAGACCGTCTCAGTCTCCGGTAGACGCGCCGCGGCCAGTCGCGCGCGCAGATCGTCGAGGTCGGCGTCGGTTGCGTGGGCTTCGAATGCTTGCACGTCGCTGGTTGGACGGGGCATGAGACCTCCTGGCCGTCGTGGAACCGGCTACGACCCATCGCGAACCGGCTAAGACGGTTCTACCAAGCCTCGTAGTCACGCTGCAACCGGCTAAGGTGGTTCCATGCGTACTGGGTTTCCTGACTTCCGCCTCGGTAAGGTGCTGGCGACCAGCTTCACGGGGACTCTGTCGGAGCGTCATGGCAACGCTGTGGAGCGCATTCCCACGCCGCACCGACTCGTCGACTGGCTGGCAGTGAACGGCCTCGCCGTGGACTCCTGCACCACTGCCCAGCTCGAACTCGCCCGGGAACTGAGGGAGTCGATTCACGTCGCCGCGACAGCGGCCGCGCTCCAGGACGCTCTCCCTGCGTCTGCTGTCCAAGTCATCAATGAACGCAGCACTCAGGGGCGGGCCGCGGCGATCCTGACGCCCGAGGGGAAGCGGCGATGGCGGCTCAGCTCGGCTTCCCGCGTGGAGGATGCCCTCGGCGTGGTCGCCGCCGACGCGATCAGCATCATCGCAGGCGAACGAGACGGAAAATTGGCCTTGTGCGCATCACCAACCTGCCAAGCCGCCTTCTTCGACACGAGCCAAAGCCGCACCCGCAAATGGTGTGACATGAACACGTGCGGGAATCGTCAGAAGAAAGCGCGCTTCAATGCCAAGAGCGACGGCGATGGGGTCTGAGGCCGGCTATCAGGGCGCGCAGTTGGTGCGGGCCGGTCGTCAGGATCGTTTCCGGTTCGTCGCTCTCGCGGAGGAGGATCGTTCCTGTGGGGGTGGTGGCGAGGTAGACGCAGGCGGAGCCTTCTTCGCTGTAGGTCGACTTCTGCCAGTTGGGTTCGGTCACGGTCCGTCTCTCAGATGTCTTGGGCGATGCGGTGGATGAGGTCGAGCGAGGCGGCCGGCTTCAGCGCGACCGTCTCCATCCGGTCCAGGACTAGCCGGTACTTCTCCAATTGTCCTGCGGCGTAGACGAGTTCGCTGCCGTGTGCGGTGTCGACCTCGACGGTGTCGAGAGCGGTCACCGGACCGTGGAAGTAGTCGACGGCGTGGCCTGTGGTGGGGAACGACGTGCCGTCGAAGGGGATCACGCGGAGGGTGACGTTGGCCTGCTCGCTGACCTCGGCGAGATGCTTCAGCTGGGCCTTGGCCACATCACGGCCGCCGAACTGCATGCGCAGGGCGGCCTCGTGGACGATCGCCGTGTACGGCGGGGGCTGCTCGCGGTAGAGGACGGCCTGGCGCTTGATGCGGTGGGAGATGCGGTACTCGATCTCGTGCGGGCGCAGGGCGGGAACTGCTTGGCGAAACAGCGCGCGGGCGTGCTCCGGAGTCTGGAGCAGGCCCGGGATGTTGATGACCTGGGTCACGCGCAGGGCGGTGGCGTTGTACTCCAGTTCCGCGAGATCCAGAAGCCGGGGCGGCAGAGTGTCCCGGTACTCCTCCCACCAGCCGCGCGTGCGGTCCGCGGCCATGCCCGCGAGGGCGTCGACCAGGGGTTGGTCCGTGCAGCCGTAGATGTGGGCGAGGGTGTGCACGCGCTCCGCGCTGACGCCGAAGCGGTTGGCCTCGATGTTGCTGACCTGTGCCTGGGTGGTGCCCAGGTGCCGGGCGGCCTCGGCGGCGGTCATGCCGGCGCGTTCCCGCAGGCGACGCAGCTCTACGCCGATGCGGAGGCGGCGTGCCGTGGGCGTGTTCCTTGGTGCCATTCCCTCGCTCCGTTCCGTACACCTGACGTGGCGGTCACCCACACGAAGTAAATCCCTGAAGCTTTTGCGCACTAGTGCAAAACCTTCAGGGATGGCAGTCTACGGTGAGACCCGAACCACTCAACCAACAACTCCCCCCACCACAGGAGGCGTTCATGGTCACCGTAGTCCCGCCGGAGTGCGAAGCAACCTCAACTTGGGCGTATGCCCTCCAACTGCCCCACGATCCACGGGCCGCACGCATCGCCCGGGTGACCCTGCGGGCCGTACTCGCCGGGCACGGGATGGATCAACTCCAAGACACCGCCGAGCTGTTGGCCTCGGAACTGGTCACCAACGCCTACCGCTACTCGGACGGCTCCGCGACCCTCCGGCTGCGCGGGCTCGACCGCAGTCGGCTACGGGTGAGCGTCTGGGACACCAACCCGCACATCCCTCCGCCCTTCGACAAGCGGACGAGGCCCCTGTGCCCCGTCCCGGCCGAGGCCGACGGCGGGCGCGGGCTGTTCCTCGTATGTCATTACGCGGACGCGTGGGGCGGCTATCCGCTTGGGGGCGATCTCTTCGGGCGGGGCGGGAAGTTGCTGTGGTGCGAGGTCGGGATGTCGGCCGGGCGCAACGCGCAGATCGTCCTCAACGACACCGATGTCATGCAGCAGGAAGAGGCGCGACCTCAGCCACTGGTGGGTTGAGACGAGCGAAGCCCTCCTGGCGTTGGTAGGGAAAGTACGGATACGGCGCTGTCCTGCCACTTGCCGCGTCGAGTTTCGTCATCTGGTCGGGCGTAAGAGTCCAGCCGACGGCACCCAGGTTCTGGCGGAGTTGCTCCTCGTTGCGGGCGCCGATGATGACGGAGGAGACGGTCGGGCGTTGCAGGAGCCAGTTGATGGCGATTTGCGGGATGGTTCTGCCGGTCTCCTGCGCGATCTCGTCGAGGGCGTCGACCACGCGGTAGAGGTGGTCGTCCTCGACCGGCGGGCCGTAGTCCGCGGTGTCGTGCAGTCGGCTGTTGGCCGGTAGGGGCTGGTCGCGGCGGACTTTGCCGGTGAGGCGTCCCCAGCCGAGGGGGCTCCAGACGACGGCTCCGAGGCCCTGGTCCAGCCCGAGGGGCATCAGCTCCCATTCGTAGTCGCGGCCGAGGAGGGAGTAGTAGACCTGGTGGGCGACATAGCGCGGGTGGCCGTATCTCTCCGCGATCGAGAGGGACTTCATCGTCTGCCACCCGGAGAAGTTGGAGACGCCGAGGTAGCGGACCTTTCCCGCTCGTACGAGATCGTCGAGTGCGGACAGGACTTCCTCGATCGGGGTGCCGGCGTCGAAGGCGTGCAACTGGAACAGGTCGATGTGGTCGGTGCCGAGCCGGCGCAGGGCGTCCTCGCACGCGGTGATCAGACGTGAACGGGAGGAGCCCGCATCGCCCGGTCCGTCGCCCATCGGCAGGCTGGTCTTGGTGGACAGGATCACCTGGTCCCTGCGGCCTTTGATCGCTTCGCCCAGGACCTCCTCCGAGGCGCCGCCGGAGTAGACGTCGGCCGTGTCGAACATCGTGATCCCGGCGTCCAGGCAGATGTCCACGAGACGGCGTGCCTCTTGTGCGTCGGTGTTGCCCCAGGCCCCGAACAGCGGGCCTTGGCCGCCGAAGGTGCCGGTGCCGAAGCTCAGTGCGGGGACCTTGAGGCCGGATGCGCCCAGCCGTCTGTATTCCATGGCTGTTCCCTCTCTCGCCTGGCTGATCTATCTAATGGGACTGAGGTTCCGTTAGAGTGCCTCCTTCAAGGTAGCAGGCGTGAGCGATTAACGAAACTGGAGTCCCGTTATGGCTTTTGAGGGCGCGGATCCGGGAACCGTCCGTCCCGGAGGGCGCACGGCACGCGTGCGGGCGGCGGTGCTGCAAGCGGCCGGGGACGCCTTGGCGGAGCATGGCTTTGCCCACCTGGACCTCGCCGCCGTCGCGAGCCGTGCCGAGGTGGGCAAGACCACCGTCTACCGCCGTTGGGGAACGGTGACCGGGCTGGTGGCCGACTTGCTGCTGGACATGGCCGAGCAGTCACTGCCACGGACCGAGACCGGCTCGCTGCTCGGCGATCTCAAGGCCAACGCCCGGCTCGTGCAGCGCACGTTGGCCGACCCGCGGCAGGGGGCGCTCTTCAAAGCGGTGATCGCGGCCGCCCTGTCCGAGGCGAAGACGGCCGAGGCCCTGCACCGCTTCTACGACATCCGCGTCGAGGAGTGGGCACCCTGCGTACAGCAGGCCATCGACCGGGGGGAGGTGCCTGAGGGCACGGACGTCCACGAGGTGATCCGCGCCGTCTCCGCACCCCTCTACTACCGCCTGCTGACCACCGGCCAGAGCCTCGACGAAGCCGCCGCGGACCGGGCCGCCGAGGCCGCGGCGGCGGCGGCGCGCGCGGGAGCGTACCTGCGGGGTGAGTGAGAGGTAGGTCTAGGCTCTGTCTCTTTGGTCAGCGTCGGGTCCAGATGAGGATGGCCGCAAGGTGGAGTGCGGCCTGGTGGGCGATGGCGAGTTGGTCGGTTCGTGTGGCCAGGCCGCGCCACTGCTTGGCGGTTGATGCACCGCTCGACGGTGTTCTGCTGCTTGCAGACCTCATGCGGGTCCGGGTAGAGCAGTGGACCGAGGACCGCGACCGCCGCACCGGCGTCCACGCCTCCTCGGCGACGGCGCCCCGCTGGCGCTGAAGACGCCCCTGGACTGCGGGCGTTGGGGTCGAGTCAGACTCCACGGGGACCTCGACGCAGACAGCCCGACCGCATGGGCAGCTCCATGACGGATACGGTGACGGATCCGCTTCCATCCCTTGTTCCGTAACGTCGGCCACGGCCTGTGCACAAGCATCACTGATGTAGGCAATGACAGTGCCCGCCCAGGGCGTGACGCCCTGTCGTCCATTAGCCTCCGCCAGACATGACGGGCCGTCGGATTTCTCCCCCCACAAGATGGAGATACGGCATGACCGCAGTGACGACGAAGAACAGAGCAACGAGGAAGAAGAGGATGAGCCGTGTGGCAGCGGTGTCAGTCTTCTGCGCCGCCACGCTTTAGGAATGGCCACATCGGCGCAGGCATACTCTGCGTGGACCATAAAAGGGTATGCATGGGACACGGAGGATCGGGCAAAGGAAGACATCCCTGGCCTGCAGCAACAGTGCCGCGACGCGAACGGGCAGGTATCCGCCGTCAATGTTTATCCAATTGGCGTGCCCGACAACCCGAACGCATTTTACGCATCGGTAACCTGCTGCACCAGGTGACGTGGCGGGCACGCCGCAGCGGTCGGTCTCGATAAGGGTGCCGGCCTGCATCACGTGCCTGCGACTGGCCGCCTTCGACGCTGAACGGCCTGCTCCAGCGTGGGTGCCTGGGCCAGGGCGGTTTCAAAGTCTGACTGTTCATGTGTCCGTGCTGGTCAGCGGAGTCCGAGGAGAGCCAGCGGACGAGTGAACGGCTCGTAGGGCAGGTCGCGGAGTCCTGCGGCGATGGTGTGGTGCCCGGCGGCGCGGAGGCGGTTGATCGCGAAGCTGCGGAGGGTGGCCATGTTCTCCGGGCCGTGCTGGGTGCGCACCTGGGACGCGTCCTTGCGGAAGGCGGTGTCATGGACGAAGTGCAGCCGGTTTTCGATGACCCACTGCGAACGAATGATCTTCGCCAGTCGCTGCGGGGAGGCTTCCTGGCTGGTCAGGTCGGTGATGACGTAGACCGTCTCGCGGCAGCGCCTGCCGGTCTTCAGACAGGTGCGATGGCGTACGACCCGGGCGACCTGGGCGGCGTGCGGGAAGTCGAGGCCGTCGACGGTCAGGACCTGGACCACGCGGGTCTCCTTGCGTCCGTGGCCCTCGCTACGGTCGTAGAACTTCGGCCGTCACGGTCACCCCGGTCAGGTCGAACGGGGCCAACAGGCCGGCGTGGCAAGTGATTTCATTCGTCTCGTCCGGTACCCGCAACTGCGTGACGGTCAGCCCGTCACCGGTCATGGCGGCGAGCAGGTGCGCGGCGGGGGTGTCGTCGTGGCGCGAGCCTCGGGCGCTCTTGCCGTCCACCGCCAGGGTGTCGGCGCCGGACCGATCGCATCCCAGCAGTCCGGCGAGGCCACCCGGACACACTCGGTTGATCAACCTGCGGATCGTCGCGGTGCTCGGGGCGATGCGCACCGTGAAGGCGGACACAGTCCGCGCGCCGAGCCGGGCCAGGGTGTCCTGCGGAGCGTTTGGCGCCCACTGCCCGATCGCTGTGAAGGACCGGGCCCCGCACATGACCGCTGAGCAGGCCACCAGCAACACGCTCACGAACGGGTGACGCCTGCCGCGCCGGTCACGTGGATCGGGCAAGGCCGCCAGTCTCGACGGCAGGTCGCCGATCGCGCGATGCTGACGCGCGGGCGACTTGACCAGGCACACGGTGGCAGACCGACGACACATCGAAGCTCCGGTCGGTACAGGCGACTTGGTAGGTCGCCAGCATCAACCGGAGCTTCGTTGCGTGCGTTGGCGGCCCGCCACTTCATCGTGACGATGCCGTGACCAGCACGGATCGTTGATCGACAAGACTTTGAAACCGCCCTGGGGCGAAATTGCGATTGCGCGACGCATGGCCGCCATCTCGTACGCTTTCGTCACTTCAGAAATTCCCCTCTTTGCGGGCGCCACCGGGCACCTGCGCGTGGCCGAGACCGCGCCGGAGGGGAAAACGACTCCCTCGCTCTCCGAGATCGGTTGAGAAACGGATTCTGACGGTGGTGATCTGGAGTAAAAAGCGCGTGGCGCGTGGACAATGCGTCTTTATGAAGGCAGCGCCTTTCGGTAGCTCAGCATGATTGTGTCCTGGACGTGGCCCCCTATCACACTCCCTTCATGATGTCCCCATCCCGCTGCACTGTCGGGAGTCTTGACCGCACGAGTAATGGAGCCCATATTGGCTACGTCGGGACGCGTTATCCCTCGAATGTATAGATCCTTTCCGGGATCGAATGCGGTCGACGATGAATCCCCCCACCATCACGCCCACGTGACTCCTGTTATGCCAGAGCTGTACCTATCTGCCATACGTCAGGTTTTCCGTGGGGAGAGGACGAGAATGCGCAAGAAGTTGTGGAGTCGCTCAATGGCGACGACTCCGTTCCTTGCTGTCATGGTTCTTTTCGCGGCGGGCCCTGCTCATGCGGCGGACCGTGCCTGTCTCCGAAACTCGGATACGGACTTGGTGGAAATCGCACCAAAAGCTGCTGACTGGGACCAGCAAGCCAGGTCCGTGACGCGGCAGAGTGCCAGGGACGTCTGGTACGACGTGATCTGGAGGGGGAAAAAGTATGTGTGCTCAGACGACTCTCCAGGCAACTGCCAGGCTACATGGTCCGAAAGCAAAAACACGACTTTCGGTTGGTCCGTAGGTTCTGTAGCCCAGCTCGGTAACGCGTCTTCGAAGGATTCGAAGAAGTGGTACAACTTCATCTTCGCTCTCATCCCCAATGTCGGGAAGACGACGACGATGAGCAGCACCTTCTCAATACAGACGCCGCTCCGTCCGGGAGACGTCGCTGAGCCGCAGCAGGTGGTCAAGCGTCGGTGGACGCAGGGCGACTATGTGGGCGGGTGGATCAAAGAAAATGAAGGATGCATTTATGGCCTCAATCAGTCAGGTAATTGGTACCACTGGGACCCGAACGTGAGGTTTGGCAACTGGGAGACCAACGTCCGGGAGGAAGAGCTTTCCGGTATCGCGATCAATGGCGTGCTGAAAAAAAGCTGACCTCCATCCCGGGCCAGAGTGGTTCGCCCAGGAATAGTGGTGGTCAGTCGGTTTGCCCGGCTGGAAATGGCGAACGCAACTCCTGATGATCAAGGTTCTCGAAGCCATAGATCATGAACAGGGGTCGCGTTCGCTGCCACCTTCCCTGATCGACGTCCTCGCATGCCACCGCGAGGACGTCGATCTCCCATGCTTGCCTGCTGACCTGCGCACATTGGCCCAGGTGCTGGACGAGGTGCCCGATCCGCGCCGGGTCCGCCGCTACCGGATCGGCTCCCTGCTCGCGCTGTGCCTCGTTGCCGTCCTCGGCGGTGCCAAGCCGGTAACGGTCATTGCCCGATGGACGACGCCATCAGCGCCTGGCTCAGCCGATACGCCACCGACCGTGTCCGAGGCCCTCAAGGCAGGGCTCGTGGACGAGATGTTCCTCCATCAAGTGCCGGTCCTGCTCGGCGGCGGTCGGCCCTTTCTTCTCTTCCAGCCGCTCCCCGAGCACGTGCGCCTCCGCCTCGTCGAAACCGCCCAGGCGCCCGGCGTCACCCACCTCCACTACGAGATCGAGCGATGGCCCTCGGCACCGGCGAAGCCGCGTCGCTCGCCGACAACCACCACTGCCACAAGCTCAACCGAACCCTGATGGAGGCGGCCCGACGCCTGCGCAGCAGACCCTGCGCCGTTCGGTCGGCGAGTCGTCAGGCGCCATGGGCACCTTGGGTACCCCAAGTGCGCGACCGAGATGTCATGCTCGCACGGGCGGTTGGACGCGACAGCAGGCCAAGGAAAAACCCCGGCCGGGCCGACACCGCTCGGCCCAGCCCAACGAACAGCACGGGAGTGTGAGGCGTCCACCAGAGCTGTTGTGAAGATCTGTGCAGGTCAGGGACGACAGGACGAGGATGTCCAGTCCTGCGGCCTCGAACTCGTCGTAGGCGCCGGCGCGCCGGACTCCGAGATAACGGAGGGCCTGGGAGATGGGTCCCCCTCCTGCGGGGAGTGCGGAGCCTTCCGGCAGGTGCAGTGGCCCGAGCGTGAGTGTGCCGCTGTTCCAGACGGCGGCTTGTTGTTCGCCTGTGCCACCGAAGTATTCGGCTTCGACATAGGCGACCGGACGGGTGCTCGACCAGAGTGCGAGACGACGGTCGAAGCCGCTCGGCATGCCCCAGAAGTTCAGGGGCCGGTTGCTGGAGCCGTCGGTGACAGCATCGAAGAAATCGCCGGTGACCGGGAGAAGCGACAGGTTTCCGTGGAGCGGCGCGAACCCAGCCGCGCTGATTTCTCTGGTCGCGACCCTGAGTAAGGCGCTGTCCGCGATGATCGCGCGTAGCTCGTAGCTCATTCGTCCTCTCCCGTTGTCCGGTCGGGAAGCCGGTAGCGCTCCAACACGTGTGTTCGCGATCCCGAAGCCAGCTTTCGATGCGATGCCATGACTTGCTGATGGGACGCAGTTCCATAGCTCCTCCTGGCCTCCGGGCCGAGATGCGAACTACGCGACGATCACCCGGGTTCCGTCGAAGTTGGCGACGATCTCCAATTCCCCACCCAGCGCCGCGACATAAGCCGCCACCGTTCCCACTTCCGTGGACGCCGTCCTGCCGCGTTCGATGGCAGAAACGCGCTCCTGCCTCACATGCATACGGTCGGCTACCTCGCGCTGCGTCAGCCCGAGTTGTCGGCGCATCTCGGCGAGTCGGTGCGCGCGGGCCTCGGCCACCATGCGCCGGGCTCCGTCAGCGATCTCCTCGAGGTCGTCGGTGTCGAAGATCTCCTGCTTGACTTCGTCCCAGGAGTGGAAGCTGGTCACTTCTGCGTCTCCTTCCTGTGGCGCTCGGCCACATGATCCAGCCACAGCGTGTAGCGCTCTTCGGCGGGGGGGGGGGGGGGGGGATCGCACGGCGATACCACTCTGTCCATTGCCCAGCCTTGTCGCCCGCGACGGGCAGAACGGCGTTGCGCTCTGGATCGAAGGCGAACAAGACCCGGATTTCCGTGCTCCCGCTCGGCCCCGGGCGCAGCTCTTTGAGGTGGTGAAGAGATGAACCCTTGATTCGGTCCACCAGCGGGCGCCCGAGGTCAGGGCCTTCCTCTACCAGAGCACGTACTGGAGGCATCCGGGTGCGGCGAGTCGATGCCGGTCACCCCATGGAGTGACCGGCGATCCTCATCCACTCATCGGAGTTCAGCTGTCGCCGGCCCCGCACCCAACCCGCCGCCCGCTCACCGCGACATCATCCACCCGCACGTCGTACGACGACGGACTCGGGTCGGCCTGGTACAGCTGCCAGCCCAGCTTGAGTTTGTCGAAGGTCGGGAAGGTGAAGTCGTCCGCGGTGCCGCCGTGATTCTTCGTGGAGACCGTGAGGTCGGACTGTTCCACGCCGTTCAGGTACACGGTGACCCGGTTGTCCGTGGCGTCCAGGTGGAATTCGGCGCACTGCCACTTCCCGGCCTTCGCCGGCGCGGACGTCTTCCAGGACGTCCAGTCGCCCGTCAGGCCGAGGTCGGAGCCGACGCCCCAGAAATTGCCCTTGTCCGTGGGAGCGTACTGGCCGCCCAGCGGGCGGACGAGTGTCGGCGCGTCGGAACCGGACGCCTCCGCGATCGTCCAGTGGGCCCAGTCGGGGGCGGTGGGGAAGTCGGCTACGCGTAGGCGCAGGCGGGCCCAGTAGCTGTTGCCCGGTGGGGCGAGGTCGGGGAAGACGAGGAAGGCGTGGCCGTTGCCCTCGGTGCGGATGCGGAGTTCGCGGCCGTGGCCGGTGGTGCTGGGGGCGACGGTCAGGGTGCCGTCGGAGGTGTCGGTGGTCCAGTTCCCGCTCGATGTCACGGGACCGAGGGGGAGGTGGTCGAAGTTCTCCCGGGCGAGGGTTCCGTACGGAGAGTGGGGTGTGGGGGCTGCTGAGGCAGTGGGGGGTATCGCGAGCAGTATCGCCGCTGCGGCTGACAGTGCGGCGGCGGTTTTTCTCAAGGGTGCGAATGCCATGGGAGCAGTCTGCTGCTCTTGTCCCACAAGTCACAGCAGTTACATAGCACTTGGCCCGTGAAAGCGCCCTCCGTGTCCTGATTGTGTGGCATGTCCGCAGCGCGATCGACCAGCCGGGTGCTGTCGGTACACTTCGCGCCGTGCGCACGGGCGGTGCGCGTTCTGGGGGTTACTGGGACCGCTGGCCGCTCACGGCCCACCTCGCGCAGGCGCTCGCCCGGCTCCAGCGCAGACGCTGGCACACGCTGCGCAAACGGGCCGATGGAGCGGTCAGTGGGGACACCGCGCGCCGGGTACAGGCTGACGTCCGGCGCCGTCTCGCCGCTCGCCCGCCGACCGAGGCAGTCAACCTCTGCTGGTCCTTTTGCGAACCGGCCAAAAACACCAGAGGGCCCTGTTTCCGAAGTGGCGGAAACAGGGCCCTGATGCCAGGTGAGGAAGCTCAGTAACGACGCGTGATAAGCGCCCGCTTCACTTCCTGGATCGCCTTCGTGACCTCGATGCCACGCGGGCAGGCGTCCGTGCAGTTGAACGTCGTGCGGCAGCGCCATACGCCGTCGCGGTCGTTCAGGATCTCCAGGCGCTGCTCGGCCGCCTCGTCACGCGAGTCGAAGATGAAGCGGTGGGCGTTCACGATCGCCGCCGGGCCGAAGTACTGGCCGTCGTTCCAGAAGACCGGGCAGGAGGACGTGCAGGCCGCGCAGAGGATGCACTTCGTCGTGTCGTCGAAGCGCTCGCGGTCCTCCGCCGTCTGGAGGCGTTCCCGCGTCGGCTCGTTCGTGTCCTTCGTGATGAGGAAGGGCATCACGTCGCGGTACGCCTGGAAGAACGGGTCCATGTCCACGACCAGGTCCTTCAGGACCGTCAGGCCCTTTATGGCCTCCACCGTGATCGGCTTCTCGGGACTGAGGTCCTTGATCAGCGTCTTGCAGGCCAGCCGGTTCTTGCCGTTGATCCGCATGGCGTCCGAGCCGCAGATGCCGTGCGCGCAGGAGCGACGGAAGGTCAGCGTGCCGTCCTGCTCCCACTTGATCTTGTGCAGGGCGTCGAGGACGCGTTCCTTCGGGTCGATCTCGATCTGGAAGTCTTCCCAGGTCGCTTCCGCCGAGACCTCGGAGTTGAAGCGGCGGATGCGGAAGGTGGCCGTGATGTACGGGGAGTCGGCGAAGCCGGGCTCGGGCGTGCCGGCCGCGTCCGCCTTGTCCAGGGTCGGGGTTGCCATCAGTACTTACGCTCCATCGGCTGGTAGCGGGTCTGGACGACCGGCTTGTAGTCGAGACGGATTGACTCGGTGCCGTCGTCGCCCACCGCGCGGTACGCCATGGTGTGGCGCATGAAGTTGACGTCGTCGCGGTTGGGGTAGTCCTCGCGGTAGTGACCGCCGCGGGACTCCTTGCGCGCCAGGGCCGACACCGCCATGACCTCGGCGAGGTCGAGCAGGTTGCCCAGCTCGACGGCCTCCAGCAGGTCGGTGTTGAACCGCTTGCCCTTGTCCTGGATCGAGACGTTCAGGTAGCGCTCGCGCAGCTCGGCGATCTTCTCGACCGCGCTCTTGATCGTCTGCTCGGTGCGGAACACCATGACGTTGGCGTCCATGCACTCCTGAAGCTCGCGCCGGATCACCGAGACCCGCTCGGTGCCCTTCGCGTCCCGCAGCCGCTCCACCTGGTCGATCACCAGTCGCGCCGGGTCCTCGGGCAGCTCGACGAAGTCGGCCTTCTGCGAGTACTCGGCGGCGGCGATACCGGCCCGCTTGCCGAACACGTTGATGTCCAGCAGCGAGTTGGTGCCCAGCCGGTTCGCGCCGTGGACCGAGACGCAGGCGACCTCGCCGGCCGCGTACAGACCCGGGACCACCGTCGTGTTGTCGGCGAGCACCTCGCCCTCGACGTTCGTCGGGATGCCGCCCATCGCGTAGTGCGCGGTGGGCTGGATCGGGATCGGGTCCGTGTACGGCTCGATGCCCAGGTAGGTGCGGGCGAACTCGGTGATGTCGGGCAGCTTGGCGTCCAGCTGCTCCGGCGGGAGGTGGGTGAGGTCCAGATAGACGTGGTCGCCCTCGGGGCCGCAGCCACGCCCCTCGCGGATCTCGGTGTAGATCGACCGCGATACGACGTCACGCGAGGCCAGGTCCTTCATCACCGGCGCGTACTTCTCCATGAAGCGCTCGCCGTCCTTGTTGCGGAGGATGCCGCCCTCACCGCGGGCGCCCTCCGTCAGCAGGATGCCCATGCGCCAGATGCCGGTCGGGTGGAACTGGAAGAACTCCATGTCCTCCAGCGGCAGGCCACGGCGGTACACCGCGGCCTGGCCGTCACCGGTCAGGGTGTGCGCGTTCGACGTCACCTTGAAGAACTTGCCGCAGCCGCCGGACGCGTAGATCACGGCCTTCGCCTGGAAGACGTGGATCTCGCCGGTCGCCAGCTCGTACGCCACCACACCGGCCGAGCGCTTGACGCCGTCGACCTCGGTGATCAGCTGGTCCAGGACGTAGAACTCGTTGTAGAACTCCACGCCCTCCTTGACGCAGTTCTGGTACAGCGTCTGGAGGATCATGTGGCCGGTGCGGTCGGCCGCGTAGCAGGAGCGGCGGACCGGGGCCTCGCCGTGGTTACGCGAGTGACCGCCGAAGCGGCGCTGGTCGATGGTGCCGTTCGGGGTGCGGTTGAACGGCAGGCCCATCTTCTCCAGGTCGAGGACCGAGTCGATGGCCTCCTTCGCCAGGATCTCGGCGGCGTCCTGGTCGACCAGGTAGTCACCGCCCTTGACCGTGTCGAAGGTGTGCCACTCCCAGTTGTCCTCCTCCACGTTGGCCAGCGCGGCGGCCATACCGCCCTGCGCGGCGCCCGTGTGGGAGCGGGTGGGGTAGAGCTTGGTCAGCACCGCGGTGCGGCTGCGCTTCGTCGACTCGATGGCCGCGCGCATACCGGCGCCGCCGGCGCCGACGATGACGGTGTCGTACTTGTGGATCTTCATGATTCTCGCAGCCCCGTGCCTAGCGGATGTTCGGGTCGAAGGTGAAGATCACCAGCGTGCCCAGCAGGATGGTGAACACCGTGGCCGTGTAGAGCAGGCCCTTGAGCCACAGCCGGGTGTTCGGGCGCTCCGCGTAGTCGTTGATGATCGTGCGCAGGCCGTTGGCGCCGTGCAGCATCGCGAGCCACAGCATCAGCAGGTCCCAGACCTGCCAGAACGGGGAGGCCCAGCGGCCCGCCACGAAGGCGAAGCCGATCTTCGAGACGCCGCCGTCGAGCACCAGCTGGATCAGCAGGTGGCCGATGACCAGGACGACCAGCACGATGCCGGACAGGCGCATGAACAGCCAGGCGGCCATCTCGAAGTTGCCCCGCGTGGACTTCGGGGTCTTCCTGGTGCGCTGGCGCGGGGCCTCGATGAGGGGCGCCGGGTTGTCTACGGAGTAGACGGACCCGCCCTCGCCCTCGACGGGGCCGATTCCGGACGCGGTCTTTTCGGTGATGGACATGCGCGTCAGCTCCCGAACAGTTCACGAGCGGCGTGGCCGAGGACGGGGTAGATCGCCCCGAGCATCAGCACGACCCACACACCGAGGACGGCCCAGAACATCTGCTTCTGGTAGCGCGGGCCCTTCGACCAGAAGTCGACGGCGATGACACGCAGACCGTTGAGCGCGTGAAAGAGGATGGCGGCGACGAGGCCGTACTCCAACACGGCCACGATCGGCGTCTTGTACGTGGCTACGACGTTGTCGTAGTCCTCGGGAGAGACACGGACGAGCGCGGTGTCCAGGACATGGACGAACAGGAAGAAGAAGATGAGGACGCCGGTGACTCGATGAGCCACCCATGACCACATTCCTTCCCGGCCGCGGTACAGCGTTCCAGCCGGCACGGAAGAACCCTCCGGGAGCGGGGATTGGGGCCGCGCCGGCTTCTGTGTCGGACGGGCCCGGCCGGGTACGGTCCACCGGCCCCCAGCATCCTAGCGAGGCGCTGCCGCTGGGCTTGGCCGGGGTCTGAGGGTGTGATCGATGTGGCACGCGTATGGGTGAGCGTTTGCGGCTTCTGGGGTGGGGTGTGCTGTTATGTGCCGGGTGCGGCGCCGTTGGGGCTGGTCGCGCCCCGCGGCGGAGCCGCAAATGTCACAGCCCCGCGCCCCTGAGGGCATCGATCAATCGCCCTCTTGCAAGGCGGCGGAGTTCCTCTGCCGTGACCACCCGTTCTTCCTCCGGATCGTTTGTCAATCGTGACCGGATGGTTGTCAGGAGGTGGTTGGCCGTCTCTGAGGGGGTGACCCCGTCCAGGCAGATGGCGAACACGTGTCCGAACTTCGTCTCGTACGCCGCGTGCGCCGCGCTCAGTGCCATGTGGGCGGCCGAATACGCGCCCTCCGGCAGCACCGGCAGCGACTCCCCCGCCAGTGCCTCCGCCAGGTCCCCCTGGGTCAGGTCGTACGCCGCCTCGTCGGAGGCGGCCAGGAGGGAGTCCAGGTCTGGGTAGGGGCGGTGGTCGGTGATGCGGCGGGCCCAGTGGTGGCTGCGGAGGCAGGTGAGGAGGGTGTGCTGGATGTCCTCGGCCAGGGCGGTGTTGAAGTGCTCCAGTGGGGCAGGCGAGCCGGGCGTGTCCCCGGTCTGCTCGGGCAGCGAGGGTATGTCTACTTGGCCAGGGAGGTGTGTGGGCGTCACGTGGGTTTCGGCAGGGGGTGATGTGAGATATGTGTCGCCACGTTATCGAGAGAGGACATGACGTGTCCGACGGATGCCTGAATTTCACCCCCACGGGAGAGTTTCAGAACGCGTTGTGGACGCGAGTCGCTCGTCCGAGGGCCTAGGTTGGCGCCGTGAGTCAGCACAGGCGGAGTCAGCAGGGACGAGGCCGGCAAGGGCGCCGGACCTCGATGGATTCGGTGAATTCAGTGACGAGCGCACTGCGGCGGACGTGGGTGGTGATCGTCGCGGTGGTGGTGGTGACGGTCGCGGCCGGGGTGGGTCTCGGGTTGTGGGCCACGGGCGGCGAAGGCGACGACAGCGAGCCCGCGGGGTCGGCGCAGGAGCAGCCCTCCGCCTCGAAGACACCGAGCCCCACCCCCAGCCCGACTCGCTCCTACCCCCTGTCGAAGGCCCCCCGCACCATCCCCGCCGTGGGTGCGCACACGCCGGCGCGCGGTCCCGGGTGGAAGCCGGCCAAGGGCCTGCGGGTCGTCGTGAGCGACGGGGACCTGGCCGACGAGGGGCGGCTCCTCGCCGGTGAGCTGGGGCTGACGTACGCGGGCGAGGCGGACGACGTGCGGGCCGGGGACGTACGGCTGGCGCTCAACGGCGACGAAGGCGCGGATCCGGAGTCGTACACCATGACCGTGCGCGGCGGGCGGGTGACCATCGGCGGGCCCGCGGACGCGGGTGTCTTCTACGGCACGCGCACCCTCAAGCAGGAGGTGCGCGGCGGCGGTACGGCGCCGGAGGGTGTCGTGCGCGACGAGCCGGCCAAGCCGGTGCGCGGGTTCATGCTGGACATCGCGCGCAAGCACTTCACGGCCGACTGGATCGAGGACCGGGTCCGCGAGCTCGGCGACCTGAAGTTCAACCAGCTGGGCCTGCACTTCTCCGACGACCAGGGGTTCCGGATCGAGTCCGACTCCCACCCGGAGATCGTGTCGCGGGAGCATCTGACGAAGGCGCAGGTGAAGGAAATCGTCGACCTCGCGGCCAGTCGGCACATCACCGTCGTGCCCGAGATCGACTCGCCCGGGCATCTGGGTGCGGTGATCGCCGCGCATCCCGATCTCCAGTTGCGCAACGTGCGGGGTTTCGCGACCCGCGGTGCGATCGACATCTCCAAGCCCGAGGCCGCCGAGATCCTCGACGACCTGCTGAACGAGTACGCCGGCCTCTTCCCCGGCGGCCCGTGGCACCTCGGCGGTGACGAGTACCAGGCGCTGGTGGTGTCCGACCCGGAGGCCTCCTACCCGCAGCTCGCCAGTGCCGCCACGGAGGCCTACGGCTCCGGAGCGAGCGTCGCCGACCTCACCACCGGCTGGCTCAACGACCGCGCCGCCACGGTCCGCGCCCACGACAAGAGCCCGCGTGCCTGGAACGACGGCTTCTTCCGGGGTACGTCCGTCCAGCCCGACAAGGACATCCAGGTCGCCTACTGGACGGGCAAGGAGATCGGCGCCCGGCTGCCGACCGAGTATCTGAGCGCGGGCCGGAAGCTGGTCAACTACAACGACGAGTTCCTCTACTACGTCCTCGGACAGCCGCAGACCTTCGTCTATCCGACCGGGCAGCGGATCTACGAGCAGTGGACCCCGCGCGTGGTGCGCGGGACGCAGGCGGTGTCCGCGCGGTACGACGACCAGATCCTCGGCGGGTCCTTCGCGGTGTGGTGCGACCTCGCGAACTCCCAGACCCAGGAGCAGGTCGCGGCCGGGATCCGGATGCCGCTCAGGGCGATGGTGCAGAAGCTGTGGGACTCGGGGACGCCGGAGCTGCCGTGGTCGGAGTTCAGGGCGCTCGCCGACCGGTTGGGCTGAGTCGTCGGACGCGGTGAGTAATCGACTGATCTCTTTGGGTGATATTGCGGCGTGGTCGGTTACAGCGGGGTGCCTGTTGTCGGCGAGGTGTGACTTTGCGCGACCAGAGGATCGTGCCGAGAGAGCTACCCGTCGGGGCACTCGCAGTCGGTGACCGCAGGAGGGCGGACATGCCCTGCCGAGGACTCCGCGCGGCCAGCGAGGCGTAAGACGCGGATCGCCGAGGCAGATCAGCGCACCCTCTGACCCCGAAGACCGCTCGCGGGGCAGCCGGGCATTCCGGGACGCGGCGCCAGGTCAACCTGGCCGCCGTCAGGGGCGGTACGTCATGGACATCGCCTGTGTGCGCTGAAGGCGGCGGCGCCGGACAGTCGCATGTGGACGACTTGTCCGGCCCGCGCCGCCATGGCCAATACCCTCGGGCCGACGCGGACGGGCTGTCCCTGGAGGACTACTTCCTTCAGCCGGAGGACGCCGCCGAGCGGGCCGTCGCCTGGGCGGCGGAGGCGGGGCACGAGGTGAACGCCGGGCCGCTGCTCGACGTACTGACTGTCGACCCTGACCCCGCCGCGGATCTGTTGGCCGAAAACCTCTTCTTCCGCCTCCTCGACCGGCTCGGCGTCGTACCCCAGTGACACTCCCGGTCCGTCGCACGCAGTAAGGGGAAGTGCGGGCTCCGTCAGGGATGACCGCCTGGCGAGGGAGGCGTGGATGAGCCTGGTGGAACTGATCGCTCAGGCCGACGAGCGCGGACTGGCCGCCAGCGGGTTGGCTTGTTTGGACCGGTGCCTGCCTCTGCTGGGCGGTGACGACGAAGTGCTGCGGCCCCTGTGGGCCGGCCTCGCGGAAGGCCAGGACGCCGAGGGCTGGGGCGAGTACCTGGAGCAGGCGCGCGGCAAGCTCGGCGAGGCCGGCCCGGCGGAGTCCGCCGGGGACGAGGCCGCGCTGCTGGCCCGCCGGATGCTCGCCGCCGCCCCCGCCGGGCGCTCCGCCGCCGAGGTGCGGGTGTGGGCCGACGCCTGCTCCGTCGCCTCGCTGCGGATCCACCGGCTCCTCGACCCTGCCGCCCGCCTCCCCGCCGCCGGCGGCCTCGCACAGCACGGCGCCTCCTCGGTCGACGCCGGGAGGGCGGGCCGTACGGACGCCATGTCGCCGCTCGTCGCCGCCGAACTGCGCCGCCAGATCACCGTCCTGGAACTGCTCTCCGAGCACGGCGTGGGCGGACTGCGCCGGGCGCTGGAGGTGTCGACGGAGGGACGGCGCGTGCTGCGCGCGGTGGTGTCGCGCCGGGCACGCGGCGCGCGGGGGCGGAGCGCCTGAGCCGGCCCAAACCCCCGGCCGTGGGCGAGTCCTGTGACCGTCGTGCGGTCGGGGTGGGGCGGTCCTGCACCGGTCCCGGGCACCCCTTCGATCCGGGTGACGAATCCCCGTGCCACCACGCTTTCCCGAACGTGACGACTGTGACGAGGACTCAGACGCCCCCGCCGGAATCCAGGCCCTCGGCTGCCACGAAGCCGGTGCGCTGGGCGGCGGACGCGGTGGTGACCCTGCGCGAGGGGGCGCGGCTGCGGCTCGACTACTCGGCCCAGAGCCTGTGGCGCGTCGACCGGGTGATCGACGGGATACGGCGGGAGCAGACGCCGTACGACGCGGTGCGCAGCGCGCTGCGCGACCTCGGGGCGTACGCCGGTGAGGTGATCGTCCGGCAGACCGGCGCCGAGTGGTGGGCGTCCGGCGGTGACCACTGGATCCGTACGCCCGACGGGCGGCTGTGGGATCCGATCGACGAGGCGCGGCGGTGCTTCGCCGGGGACGGGTCGCTGCGGCTGCTGTGCCGGGACGCGACGGCGGGGAGGTGACCGTCCGGCCGGGGTACGGGCCGGACGGTCACCGTTTCGGGGCGACGGCTACGGCGTCAGCGTCTGGCCCAGGCGGGCCGCCGTCGGCGTGCCCAGGGTCGTCTTGCTGAGGATGGCCGTAGCGGTGTAGCCGAGGCCCGTGCTGTTGCTCGGGAGGTACATGAGGATGCCGTCGCCGGTGTCCTCGCCCTCCACGCCGAACGTCAGGTCGGCGCGGCCGTACCCGGACAGGTCCGACAGGGACACCGCCGAGCCGAACTTGTCGCCGCTCTCGGTGGAGCCGGGAACGCCCGAGGTGTCCTGCGAGACGCCGACCGAGCCGGAGCCGGTGAGGCCGGTGGAGGTGCCCTTGAGGAGAACCGCGTCGCCCGCGTCGGAGCGGTTCACGCCGTCGCGGGTGAGGTCCTCGCCGGGGGCGCCGACGAGGGCGTCCGCGTAGCCGTCGGCGTTGTAGTCACCGACCGACACGGAGGCGCCGAAGGCGTCGTTGGTCTCGTTGCCGCCGGGGACGTACGCCGTGTCCTGGTGGATGACGCTCATGCCGGTGGTGGTGAAGCCCGCCGAGGTGCCCGGGACCATCGTCACCTGGCCGCCCGACATGCCGCCGGACTCGGAGGCGTACGGCTGGCCGATCACGATGTCGTCGTAGCCGTTGCCGTTGACGTCACCGGCGGCGATCGAGCGGCCGCCCTTCACCGAGATCACGCCGACCTTCGTCAGACCGGTCGCCGAGCCCGCGAACCGGACCACGCGGCCTATGCCGCCCGTGTCGCGGTAGTTGAGGGCGACGTCCGCGTAGCCGTCCCGGTTGAAGTCGCCGGTCGCGGCGTCCAGGTAGGCGACCGAGCCGGTGGCGGTGGTGAGCGTGCCGGAGAGGTACTTGCTGCTGCTCAGCCGGACGTTCCAGTTGCCGCCCTTACCGGTGCCGGCGGAGAAGACGTCCGCCTTGCCGTCGCCGTTGAAGTCGCCGACGGCGACGGTGGAGCCGAGCTTGGCGCCGGCCGCCGTCACCCCTGAAGTGGTGTACGAGAAGCCGGTGTCGAGGGCCGGGCCGTACATGACCGTGACCTGGCCGCGGTCGGCGTTGCCGCTGGTGTCGTCCTCGCCGGGGGAGCCGATCGCGAGGTCGGCGTAGCCGTCGCCGTTGACGTCGCCCCACGCGGTGGACGCGCCGAAGTCGTCGCCGGTCTCGGTGGAGCCGGGGACACCGGGGCTGTTCTGCGTGAGCGAGATCTTCGCCGCCGGGACCGGGCCGTCGAGGCCGCCCGGGACCACCCGCACGGTGTTCGCCCTGGGCACGCCCGCGACCAGGTCGTCGATGCCGTCCCGGTTGTAGTCCGAGGTGGCCAGGGCGTGCGAGATGCCCGGCGTCTTGGCGAGCGAGGCGATCTGCGACAGCTTCGGGTACAGGTTCTTGCCGGGGCAGGCCGTGGCGTTGGTGTCCCGGTGGCCGAAGACGCGCGGCAGCGTGATCGAGGTGCCCTGCTCGACGAGGTTGCCGTCCTGGCCCTTCGGGCTGCCGGAGACCAGCGTCACCTTGCCGGTCGGGTCGATGCCGTACATCCCGAACTTCCAGGCCACGATGCGCGCGATGGCGTCGAGGGCGGCGCGGCTCGGCTTGGCGGTCTCGTAGTTGCCGATGTACGAGATGCCGACGGTGTTGGTGTTGAAGCCGACGTCGTGCGCGCCGACCACCGGGAGGTCCATGCCGCCGCTGCGGCCCTCGAAGATCTGGCCGCACTTGTCGACGACGAAGTTGTAGCCGATGTCGTAGTAGCCGCGGGCGAAGTGCTCCTGCTGGATGGAGCGCATCCGGGCCCGGGACTCACCGCAGGACAGGGTGTTGTCGCTGTCCATGCCGGTGTGGTGGATGACGGCGGCCTTGATCTCGGTGCCGTAGCTCGGCGTGCCGTCGTAGTCCGTCGAGGCGCCCCACTCGGCCTGCGTGATGATCGGGGGCTTCACGACCGTCGACGGGCGGGGGGCGGGGATGGTGGAGCTTGGGGAGGGGGAGGCGGTGGCAGTGGGGGAGACCGTGCTGGTGGGGGTCGCCGTCGGGGAGTCGGTCGCGGTCGGTGTGGCCGATTCCGTGGGCGTCCCGGAGGCCGTCTCCGTCGGTGTCGAAGAGTCGGTGGGCGTCGTGGAGTCGGTGGGCGTCGTGGAGTCCGTGGGCGTCGTGGAGTCCGCGGGTGTCGCGGAGTCGGTCGCCGGGTCGCCGGTCTCCGCGGCGTACGCGGCGGGCTCCAGGTCCTGGGAGGCGGTGCCCTTCGGGTCGGTGCCCGGGTCCAGGAGCTTGACGTCCATGCCGGCGGGCTGGCCGGTCGCCTCGGTGCCGTCGGACTTCACCACGCGTACCTGGACGCCGTTGGAGTCTCCGGTCCACAGCGAGGCCGTACCGCCGCGCACGGCGGCCCGCGCGCCCTCCGCGCCGTCGGCCTGGTTCGGATCCTCTTCCAGCTTCTGCCAGCCGGACCACTTGCCGGTCTTCAGGTCCCGGGTGCGCACCTCGGGCGTGCCCTTGGCGTGGGCGTCGGGGTCGTCCCAGGTCAGCAGGAGCGCGCTGAAGCGGTCCGTGCCCTGCTCGGCCAGGCTCTTGCGGCCCGAGCCCTCGCTCTCGAGCTTCAGGGTGTGGACGGACGCAGGGCGGCCCTGCGCCCTGGCGTCGGACGGTGCGGACGGATCCGCCATGGCGTAGGTGGCGATGCCCGCACCGCTCACGATCACCACCCCGGCCGTCAGCCAGGCTCTTCGCCTGAGACTCAGTGGTTTGTACGCATGGGTCGTGCGAGGACTCAACTACCCCACCCCTAGGAAATGGTCACAGAAATGCCACCTGTCACACAGGTGGCATCTACAGAGCGCGCGGAGGGGTGCAGGTGTCACCGAAGGTGTGGCTGTCGTGCCCGGCCGAGGGCTATCTGTGATGTTTCTGTGACGGCGTCCGCTGGGATCAACATGGGCGATTCCAGGGGCGATACGCAGGATCTCAGGGGTGAGATGGCCGACCGCGGTGTGCCGTGCGCGCGCGAGATGCGGCCGTACGCGACGGCGTTCGTCACCCGGGTCACCGCCCGGGGGCGGCTGCCGCTCGACTACTCCGTGGCCAGCCTGCGCGTCGTCGACTTCCTGATCGACGGGCTGCGCAAGGGCGGCACCGAGCCGGAGCGGGTACGCGGCACGCTCTTCGGACTCGGTGCCTACGTCGGGGAGGTGCTGGTGCGGCGCGCGGGCGCGGTCTGGGTGGACCTCGACGCCGGCCAGCGCGCCTACTTCGCCCAGCCGGTCGGGGTGCGGATGCCGGACGGCCGGGTCTGGAGTCCCGTGGGCAAGGTCCACAACCGGTTCGCCACCGGAGGGCCCGAGGAATCGCTCCAGACCTTCTATCTGACCCTGCCCGGGCGGGCCCGGAAGGTGGCCTGAATTCGCGTCCTGTGACACTTCCGGGGCTTCGGACGCTGATCACCTTGGGGGCCGGTGCAACGGCGGCTGTGCCGCACGACGCGGTCCCGCCACGCACTCTGTACGGACGAGGACAGTTTTTGGGCCAGGGACGGGAACCCCGCCGCGCGCAGGCGTACGACGGGGAACTGGGTGCGGCCGTCGCGCTGGCCCAGCAAGGTGACGAGGCCGCTTTCGCGGTCGCCTACCGGATCGTGCAGCCCGGACTGCTCGGGTATCTGCGCGGAATGGTCGGCGACGACGCCGAGGACGTGGCCTCGGACGCCTGGCTGGAAATCGCCCGGGACCTCGGTCGGTTCGTGGGCGACGGCGCCGGGTTCCGGGGCTGGAGCGCGACCATAGCCCGGCACCGGGCGCTGGATCATCTGCGCCGGCTGAAGGTACGGCCCCGGTCGTCGGCGCTGGAACAGGACGTACTGGACCTGCCCGGCCCGAGCAGCACGCACGACCAGGCGCTGGAGGCACTCTCCACGGAGTACGCCCTGGAGCTGGTCCGCGGGCTGCCGCGCGACCAGGCGGAGGCCGTGCTGCTGCGGGTCGTCGTCGGTCTCGACGGGCCCGCCGCCGCGCGCGTCCTCGGCAAGCGGCCCGGCGCGGTGCGCACCGCCGCGTACCGGGGGCTGAAGCGGCTGGCCGGCGAGCTGGGTGATGCGGGTGTGACGGATGAGGGCCCCAGAACGCTGGGTGAGTCGAAATGACGTACGACAACAATCGGTCGCCGACCGGGCCGGACAGGTCGGACAGGTCGAGCAGGTCGGGCAGGAACAGACAGGAACGGACACGGTATGGGTGAGCGGCAGAGCGGCAGCGGGGTCCCCGGCCGTCGGCGTGTGCACCCCGGCGACACCGTGTCCGAAGGATCCGGAGGATGGGGTGCGCCGGCCGACGCCACCCCCGCCCTCGAGGCGCTGCTCGCTGCCGCCCTGCGCGGCGGCCGGCTCGACGCCGACGGCGAGCAGCGGGCCGTGGCCGCCTTCCGGGCCGCCCGGGACGCGAGTGCGCACCGCGCGGTCCGCACCCGGCGCCGGGACGACTGGCGCCCCCGCGCGCGGCGGCGCACCGCACGTTCGGTGAAGGCCACGCTCTCCGTGCTCCTGGGAAGCCTCGCGCTGGGCGGTGTCGCGTTCGCCGCGATCGGTACGACGGGCTCCTCCTCGGACGGCGGCGAGGGCACCCGGACCCGCCCGGACACCTCGGCGAGCGCGGGGCCCTCCGGCTCAGCCTCTCTGCCCTCGGACTCCCGCTCCGCCGCCGCGCCCTCGGACCGGCCGGACAGCGCCAAGGACACGCAGGCCCACTGCCGCGCGTACGAGAAGGTCGGGGGCCGCGGCAAGGCGCTCGACGCGACGGCCTGGCAGCGGCTGGTGGCGGCCGCGGGCGGCGAGGCGAAGGTCGGTTCCTACTGCGCCGGGCAACTGGCGGGGACGGCGAAGCCCGAAAGCAGGCCGAGCCGGCCGGCGAAGCCCGCGACGCCCGGAGCTCACACGAAACCCGCACGGCCTACGACGCCGCCCGCGGAGCCCGCCAAGCCCACCCAGGCCCAGACCGCTGGAGGCGCCGGCAGCGATCAAGGGGCCGACAAGGCCAAGGGGAACAACCCGTAGGTGCCGTCGAGGCGGGCGTGAGGCCGGGCGAGTTCTCCGCGGAGGCGGCCCGCCGCACCGGTGCCGATATGTTCCGTTGTGTTCCGTCCGACCCCGCCGATCATCGGGGGGATCTTCGGCGGCGCCCGGGTCGACCTCGGCATCGAGGACTGTCGGCGGTGATCACTGAGGAGATCGACAGCGTGGCCGCCGCCCGGTACGTCTCAGCTCAGAGCCGTAGAACCGCGGAGACGACCGGGGCCGCCACCCCCCACAGGAGAGGCCCCGGCCGTCGCGCGGTACGGGCCGCGCGGCGGCCCGTACTCTCTACAGCGCCATGACTGCGTTTTGTGTCACACCTCGCCCTGCCCCGTGCCGCATCACAAGGTAGTTGCAGCTTGTACGTATCTTGTGCGGACATGGACGAGCAGCGGTTTCAGGTCGTAACGTGCCTTTCGCGCCAGGCGGCAGTTGCGTGATCATCGCAAGCATCGAAGACTCGAAAACCAGTGACGGCTCGAAGCCGCGACCATCGACTCGACCATCTATCGAGGTAGCAACGGGTGTTGGGGGACGACGCGGAGCTGACGGCCGCGGTGCTTGCGGCACAGTCCGGGGACGAGACCGCGTTCCGGACCGTGTACCGCGCCGTGCAACCGCGGCTGCTCGGGTACGTACGGACGCTGGTCGGCGACCCGGACGCGGAGGACGTCGCGTCCGAGGCCTGGTTGCAGATAGCCCGTGACCTGGAGCGGTTCAGCGGTGACGCGGACCGCTTCCGCGGCTGGGCCGCCCGGATCGCCCGCAACCGCGCGCTGGACCACATACGCATGCGCGGGCGCCGCCCCGCGACGGTCGGCGACGAGACGGAGCTGACCGGCAAGGCCGCCGAGTCCGACACCGCGGGCGAGGCCATCGAGGCCCTGGCCACCGACACCACGCTGTCCCTCATCGCCCGGCTCCCGCAGGACCAGGCCGAAGCCGTCGTGCTGCGCGTGGTGGTGGGCCTCGACGCGAAGAGCGCGGCCGAGACGCTCGGCAAGCGCCCGGGTGCCGTACGGACGGCCGCGCACCGCGGTCTGAAACGGCTCGCCGAACTCCTCGAGGACGATCCGGAATCGGCCAGTGCGCTCGGCGCCCTGCCGCCCCAGCGAGAACCGCGCGACCGCGCGGTGACGTCCGCCAGTGTGACGCATACCCATGCGCGGACGCAGAAGGACATGTGATGGCCGACGAGCAGCACAGGTGGCTGGACCGCGAAACGGCGGAGCGTCTGCTGAGCGGAGAGTCACTCGAAGCCGTCGACGCGGACGCCCGCGACCAGGCCGAACGGCTCGCCAAAACCCTGGACGCGCTCTCCGCGGAACCCATGCCGAGCAGAGCCGAACTCCCGGGCGAGGCCGCCGCGTTGGCCGCCTTCCGCAAGGCGCGCGCGGACCGCACGGACCGCACGGATCGCGCGGACGACCGGGTCGCTGAGCGGGCCGGCCACCACACCCGCTCCCCTTCCTCCCCTTCCCCGGATTCCTCGAAGTCCTCGGATCTCTCCGACGCCGGTCTCGTCCGCATCGGGAGCCCGGACCGGCGCGACCCGCGCCCCCGCCGCCGTACCGTGCGCCTGGGACTGGCCGCCGCGCTCGCCATCGGCATGGTCGGCTCAGTCGCCGTCGCGGCCGGAACCGGAATGCTGCCGACGCCGTTCGGCAAGCACGAACCGGAGCCCGCCGCCTCGGTCTCGGGCGCGCCGACACCGAACCCGAACCACCCGCTCGTCTCGCCGACACCGAGGACCCCGGAGAGCGAGCCCACCCCCGACGGCGCCACGGGCGGCAACGAGGGCCAGGGCACCTCACGCGACACGGCCCGCAAGGGCTCCTCGCCGAACACCGGCACGGGCCCGGGGACCGGCACCGGTTCCGGCCCGGAGGAACGGGGCAACCGCCCCGGCAGCACGTGGCGCGGAGCCATCGCGGCCTGCCGTGACGTACGCGACGACAAGGGGCTGGCCGCCGGCCGCCGCCGTGTCCTGGAGGGCGCGGCGGGCGGTTCCGCGCGCGTGGACACGTACTGCAAGGGCGTGCTGGCCGACTCCGACTCCCACTCCGACTCCACCTCCGCCGACAAGGGCGGCAAGGGCGGCTCCGGGCAGGACGGCGACCAGAACGAGGGCGCCGCGGGTGGCAAGGGCGCCGACGACGGCCGAGGCGAGGCCGGTACCGGCCACAACAACGGCGCCCCGTACCTGGCCCCCCGCGGCAACTTCGGCTACGACACCCACGCCGACGCACCGCACCCCGTACGCTACCCGCGCTTTTGACCTGCGGGTTTTCAGCTCATGGAAATTATCCGGCCGAGGGTGTGACGTTTTCGGCCGCCGAGCCGCAGTAATGAGTGAGCCGACTGGTCATCGGCCGTCGCACAGAGCCGGGGTTCCCCCCGTACTCAGGCTCGTGCACCTTGGCGCGGGCGGGACACGTTCCCCCGGTCCCGCCCGCGCCCCGCACATCTCCTCGCGCGTCTCCCCTTCGGGTGTCACCAGGACACGACGACCTTGTCGCCGTCGCGGACCTGCGCGTACAGCTCCGCTATCGCCCCCTCGTCCCGTACGTTGACGCAGCCGTGCGAGGCACCGGCGTAGCCGCGGGCCGCGAAGTCGGACGAGTAGTGCACGGCCTGGCCGCCGCTGAAGAACATCGCGTACGGCATCGGCGAGTCGTACAGCGTCGACACGTGATGGCGGGACTTCCAGTAGACGCTGAAGACGCCCTCGCGCGTGGGCGTGTACTGCGAGCCGAAGCGCACCGACATCGTCGACACCGTCCGCCCGTCGATCATCCAGCGCAGGGTCCGGCTCGACTTGTCGATGCACAGCACCCGCCCGGTCAGGCAGCGCGGGTCCGGCGCGGCGGCCGGCTGCCCGCCCATCAGATACAGCTCCCACTGCCCCGGCTCGCGCGTCATCCGCACCAGCCGCTGCCAGGTCACGGTGTCGGCCTCGCCCGTCTTCGGCAGCCCGCGCTTGCCCTGGAAGCCCCTGACCGCCCGCTCCGTCAGATCGTCGTACGTCCCCGTCGGCCCGTCGAAGAGCCAGGCGACCTGGCGCAGCCGGGCCTGGAGCTCACGGATGTCCCGGCCGCTGTCGCCGCGCGACCACAGGACGGCGGGGGCAGGCTCGGCCGGCGGCGCGCTCGGTCTGTCGTCGGTCGGGTCGGCCGAGGCCGAGGGGGCCGAGGACACAGAGGGAGCCGGGGGAGCCGGGGGAGCCGGAGGAGTCGAGCGAGGCGAGGCATCCGGCGACGGGGCGCTGCTCTGAATGTCGATGTGCACCGGCGGGCGATGCTTCCCGTCCCCGTCCGAGGCCTGCACCGTGCAGCCGCAGGCCGTGGCCAGGGCCAGCAGCGCGACGATCGATCTCCCCATGCCCGTCATGCCCCTGATACGCATTGCGGATCCCCGTCGTCTCACCGATGCGCTCCGATGTCCCCTGGCATGTCCCTGGCCTGTCGCCTGACATGTCCCCCCTGAAACGTTCCCCTGAATGACTGTCGGCGAACGGCGCGGCATTGTTGTGACCGAGGCCGCAACAATGCTGTGAGCAAGGTCCCAGCGTGCTCCCGCTGCACGGGGTGCACGCCCACAGCTACAGTCCGTCGAAGGGTCGGGCCGTACTAGCTGGTAACTGGCAGTAACTGCTGAGCGGGAGGCAATGCACCATGGCGCGTGAGTCGGAGTCCGGGCTGCCCATCGAGCCGGTGTACGGGCCGGAGACCCTGGAGGGCTGGGACCCCGCCGAGAAGCTGGGCGAGCCGGGGTCGTATCCCTTTACGCGTGGCGTCTATCCCTCGATGTACACGGGCCGTCCCTGGACGATGCGGCAGTACGCCGGTTTCGGTACGGCGACGGAGTCGAACGCCCGTTACAAGCAACTGATCGCCAACGGCACGATGGGCCTGTCGGTGGCTTTCGATCTGCCGACCCAGATGGGCCACGACTCGGACGCGCCGATCGCGAGCGGCGAGGTCGGCAAGGTGGGCGTGGCGATCGACTCGATCGACGACATGCGGGTGCTGTTCGGCGGGATCCCGCTGGACAAGGTGTCGACGTCGATGACGATCAACGCTCCGGCGGCGCTGCTGCTGCTCCTGTACCAACTGGTGGCGGAGGAGCAGGGTGTCGGCGCGGACCAGCTGACGGGCACGATCCAGAACGACGTGCTGAAGGAGTACATCGCGCGGGGCACGTACATCTTTCCGCCGAAGCCGTCGCTGCGGCTGATCGCGGACATCTTCAAGTACTGCAAGGCCGAGATCCCGAAGTGGAACACGATCTCGATCTCGGGTTATCACATGGCGGAGGCGGGCGCGTCCCCGGCGCAGGAGATCGCGTTCACGCTGGCGGACGGGATCGAGTACGTGCGCACGGCGGTCGCGGCCGGTATGGACGTCGACGACTTCGCGCCGCGCCTGTCGTTCTTCTTCGTGTCCCGTACGACGATCCTGGAGGAGGTCGCCAAGTTCCGTGCCGCGCGCCGGATCTGGGCGAAGGTGATGCGGGAGGAGTTCGGGGCGAAGAACCCGAAGTCGCTGATGCTGCGTTTCCATACGCAGACGGCGGGGGTGCAGCTGACCGCCCAGCAGCCCGA